>DSAU01000558.1 GCA_011046315.1 bacterium | reverse complement strand
TATTTGCACCTTGTTATAAGATATCGCTGAATAAGCAACAGATCGATATCCGAAATTATAGAAAATATATTGAAGCGGCTAAATATCCGGAGAAAAAATGGCCATGAATTATCGTGATAAAATCGAAAATATTTTTTATCTGATTTTAAAGCTGGTCAGATATAATTTGAAAATTATTTTTGCCAATAAATTCGTCTATTTTTTGATCGCAGCAGTCATTTTTTTTCTGCTGGTGACCATTCTCAATCTGGCGAGCGCTGATGCAGATCCGAATGAAGGATTAATTTACTATTGGCTGCTGGTTCCCGGATTGTTGCTGGTTTTTTATCCGACAGTTTTCGGCATTCAAAACGATGTCGATACCCGGATGATCGAGATTTTGTTCGGTATCCCCAATTACCGTTATAAAGTATGGCTGATACGCATGGCGCTTATTTATGCTCTGGTCGCTGTGATACTTATCATTCTGGCGGCAATTAGTTCGTTGGCGCTGGTTCCGATTTCGGTGATGAAAATGGTGTTTCAGCTCATGTTCCCGATATTTTTTGTCGGTTGTGCAGCGTTTATGGTCTCCACGTTAATCCGCAACGGCAACAGCACCGCAGTGGTCATTATCGTGATGGGAATATTTTTCTGGATCGGAACCGGGTTTTTACCGCAAAAGTTCAATCTGTTCTTGAATCCTTTTTCCATGCCTTCGGATGTGAACGAGGTGGTCTGGACAGATATGACGTTTAATAATCGGATTTATATTTTTGTCGCTACCATTGTCTGGTTGCTGATGGGGCTGATCATGCTTCAAAAAAGAGAAAAATTTATTTAGGACTGTGAAGAACATAGCTTCGCGAATTAATTTCGGAATGACAAATTTACCAAAAAGGAAAAAGAATGGATGCACATCAGGAGGCTGAACAAATATTGCGGCTTACCAATAACGACCGGTTCAAAGCGCTGGAAGTTCTTGAAAAACAGATGAACGTTCTTCACATGCGGGCTCAGGTACTGATGAGCCTCGCCGGCATTGTGTTGACCATTACCGGCTTTTCAGGGCGATTGATTGCCGGCACCTCAGCCGTTGCACAAATTCTGGTAATTAGCGGATTGTCAACCGTGTTGGTTTCAGCCGTGTGGGTATTTATTCGAGTCATGAGCATTAAGTGGTTAACCTCAGAAGTCTGTGATGAATCCTTCAAATGTTTTGAGGCGATCATTAGCAGACGAAACAAAAAAACCAGAGCTTTTGTGGTCGGCGGCAGGATTCTTTGTGTCGGGCTGTTTTTGTACACCATTGCTTTTGCGCTGATGCTGTTAAATGCCAATCCATGAAAAGGTAACTGCGGATTTATTGCCATCCGCTTTACATTGGTTTTTTTGTGAATAGTTAGCCTCGAAGTCTCACAATCTTTTGGTCTAAATAATACATTTTTTCTGCAACCCAGCCTCCATAAAAATCTTTTCAGTGTTTGAATTTCCGTTCGTCAATTGTTTTTCAAATTTTTCAGCCCCGAAGTTATATTGTCAGAGCAGTCGATCCAGGCCATCCAGATATTGTTTTGAAAATTGGGGAGAATTTCATATATTGAGTCAAATTTAAAATGAGAGTGTTAAAAAAAACGGGAATAAGATGACAAAATACCAACCAATTATCGCCATTACCATGGGCGATCCGTCCGGTATCGGCGCTGAAATTATTGCCAAAACCTTTTCTCACCGCGAAATTTATGACCGCTGTCGCCCTCTGGTTGTGGGCGATGCAAGTGTCATTGACAAGGGAGTGGAAATCGCCGGTGTTCAATTGTCCATAAATCCGGTACAAAAAATTGCTGACGCCAATTTTCGTCATTCACAAATTGATGTCTTCGACTTGCAGAATGTTGATGCGAAAAATCTGGAATTAGGAACAATATCCGCCGGTAGCGGCAGGGCAGCGTTTGAAGCGATTAAACGGGCTATTGAGCTGGCGCTGGCTCGCGACGTCGATGCAACTGTAACCTGTCCCATCCATAAGGAGGCGATCAATCGGGCGGGATATAAATTTGCCGGTCATACAGAGATTTACGCTCATTTTACCAATACCAAAGATTTCACCATGTTACTGGTCCACGATAAAATACGGGTTGCCCATGTGTCCACTCACGTTTCGCTGCGACAGGCGGTGGATTTGGTGAAAAAGGAGAGGATCCTGGCGGTGATTGGATTGTTGCACGAGGCTTGTGTAGACTTCGGAATTCAATCGCCGCTGATTGGCGTTGCCGGACTGAATCCGCACGCAAGCGATGGCGGACTGTTTGGAGACGAAGAGGCTGAAGAAATTATCCCGGCCATCGAGCAGGCGTTGAAGAAGGGTTATCAGCTAAAGGGACCCTTTCCGCCGGATATTTTGTTTCCAATGGCTAAACAGGGCTATTTTGATGGCTGTGTCGCCATGTATCACGATCAGGGGCACATTCCGCTTAAGCTGCTTGGATTCGATTGGGACAGTGAGCAGGGCGCCATGAAACATGTCCGGGGAGTGAATATCACACTCGGGCTGCCAATTGTGAGGGTTTCGGTGGACCATGGCACCGCTTTTGATATCGCCGGAAAAGGGGTTGCCAGTCCGGATTCGCTGCTGTCCGCGATCAATTTTGCGACGCTGCTGGCAGCAAAACAGGGTTGATGCGATGCTGAAATGAATGACCGATAGCGCAGCTTGCCGTTGGGGAACAGCAGAGAAAAATGTTTTATTGATGAATTTGCGCTAAAAACCGATGGAGCGCCAGGCGCCAAAATAATCGATGTGGCTAAAAGCTTCGACGTGAATGCGTCGCTTCCGAAAAACAATTTTTTACAATCAATAAATTACTTGCGATGGTTGCCGTTTTGACTTGACTTTTTAAACATATTTTTATATATTATTTCTGCAATTCATTCCTTTAAATTTATCACTGATCAGAGGCGGTGATGGATGAGTCTGGTGAGAAAATCTTTCCGATTTCTGAACTCAAATTATTAGAACTGGTACGGATGGCCATCAGCAGCGAACAGACTTTTTGCAGTATGTTTTGGTGGCTAATGTTCTTTGGTGGCAGAAACAAATCAAACTTTCATCGACAAGAAAAATCGGCTTGGTTCGACAAATAACTATCTGTTATTAAGCTTTGTCAATTCAGCTTTAGGGCGTTAAATGAAGTGTGAGGTAAGTTGATGAATCGTGCTTGTTTTTTGGGATCTATGACAGATAAAATCCTAACGATAAGGTTAAATTGTAAATATAATTTTATCTTTCAATTCAACAAGGGTGGTGAATTAAATGACAATCAATGAATATCTCGAATCTAATGATTGGGAGATAATATACCAAAATCGTATTCCCAATAAAAGCGGGATATTTGAATCCTATGATGATTTAAATCTTTCAAAATATTCTCTTAATTATTTAAACAGCATTGGAAAGAGTATATACCTTCACCAGAAAGAGGGTATTGTAAAGTACAAAAATGGATTAAATGTTTGTTTGTCTACGCCAACTGCTTCAGGCAAAAGTTTAGTTTTTCAAGTTTGCTCAGTCGAACTTTTAAATAAATTTACTGAATCAAGAATATTGGCGATATATCCATTAAAAGCACTCGGCAATGAACAGGAAGATAGATTTAAAAAGATGTGCGATATTTCTCGAATGGACATATCAGTTGGTAGAATTGATGGTGGCGTGTCAATGAGTTTAAGAAAAGATATATTGGCAAAAAATCAAATTATAATTATGACACCAGATGTTGTTCACGCATGGCTATTAAATAATTTAAGCTCAAAAGTAATTCAAAAATTTCTTTCAAATTTAAAATTAATTATAATTGACGAAGCACATATCTATTCAGGTGTTTTTGGAAGTAATTCTGCATTTCTATTCCGAAGGCTGAATCATTTAATTAAAAAATTAAATGGTAAAATTAATTATATTGCTGCATCAGCAACAATAGAAAAACCAGAAAAACATTTAGAGATGTTGACAGGTTTAGAATTTGATGTTATTGACAGTAAATTTGATGGTTCTCCACAAAATGAAAAAAATATATTAATGGTTAATCCTCCTGAAACTACAGATTTACTAACTTCTATCACTAATTTTATCAAATATTTAGCATCAGAGACAAATGATCAATTTATTACATTTGTTGATAGCAGAAAACAAACTGAATATATTGCATCAATTTCCAAAAGAACAGGTGACACTGATGAGGATTCATT
>DSAU01000019.1 GCA_011046315.1 bacterium | reverse complement strand
TTATAACACAAAAATAGCAACCGATCACAGGGCAATAATAAACAATTTGTTGTTTTTGTAGAAGGTGGGGTGCGGCGCCTATACAGCGTGTCCATGAACCTTAATTTTTATTAGTTTTAATGTCTTTGCGATCCCATTTCAGCGGGATAACATAACTCACTATAATTAAAGAGATTGCTTCGTCGCTTCGCTCCTCGCAATGACATGTATTTTTTGAATTTTTCTGAGCTCATGGACAGCCTGTTAAGTGATTGCACTCCGAAATAACAACAACTTAAATCGCTCTGTAACTGCCCTGTGATCAGTTACCAAAAATATGGCGCCTCAAAAAAAATGAAAACGTTATTTTGTTTTGTCTGTTTTCTAACACGGTTGCAAGAGTAATGATAGAGCTTGTTAATGCGATCGAGTTTCCGGATGGATCGCTGCGTCAAATCTTGCACCCGTAATGCGCAAAGCATTATCTCCACACATAGTCCACTGGTTTTGCGACCTGTGCGTAGCTAAAATAATTCAAAATTAAAGCTGCCACAGATTTCGTGAGCGCCGCATGACACCTTTAATTTGACAAAAAAAAGTTTAGTAAATAATGTGTTCCCTGCTTCATCATGTCATCGAGCCCAACAGGCGGAGGGAAGTTCAATTGGGGCGCCGTTTGAAATGATGAAATTGCTACCCTAAATATATATGAAATGTGTCGCGAATAAGCCAATAAATCAAAAACGTTTGATTGTGAAAAACAAACTGTTTTCATTCGTTTTAGCAAAACGCATCATCGTGAACGATCTGTTTAGTCGACTGCCCATTCAGTTTCAACGTTTTATGCCACAATATAAACCTAAATTTTCAAAAAATCAAGTGAATTTACGGTAAATTAACAATTTTTTGGCTCGTAGTTAGCCTCACTTTAAAAAAAATTGTCAAAGTAGCTTATCAACAGATTGTGCTGTTAAGGCTGAAAATGTTTAAGCCGGTGACGTATCAGGATAATTAAAGGCAGGATAATTAAAGGCAGGATAATTAAAAAGAAGGAAAACCAAATTCTCGATTTCTGAAATAATGATTTTGTAATTCTAATAAACCAGGCTTCTTGGAGAAGCCTGGTTTATAAACCAATGGCTGATATACTACAATTCAATGAAAAAAGTTATTGCAATTATGAGAAAATTTCGTTAAAATTATAAAGTGAAAAAATCTCGTAAACGCTATTAAAACGACTTTTAGGGAGAATTACTTTCAATGGATTCGATATTAGATCAGATGCACCAAAAATTTCTTTCGCGATTACCTCAAGTTGATAGAGTTTTGCGGGATCAGAGAATTCAGTCGTTGATGTCGCAATACCCCAGAGAGTTAGTCGCCAATCAGATCAGACAATATTTGGATGAATTTCGTCTTTCAGTTTTGTCGAAAGATACAAAACAGCTCGAGAGCATTAACATTGACGCCCAGGCTGTGGTATTGAAAATCTATCAACATTTGCAGTTTTCGTTGCGTCCCAGATTGACCCGGGTTGTGAATGCGGCGGGTATTATTTTAAATACCGGTCTTGGAAGATCGCCCCTCTGTGCCCAGGCGCAACAGGCGTTGGATAATATCAGCCGGGGTTTTTCATCGCTCGAATATGATCTGCCAACCGGCAAACGCGGTGATCGTCACCAATTGGTTGAAGAGTTGTTGATTCAACTGACCGGGGCTGAGGCAGCGGCAGTGGTGAATAACAATGCTGCGGCAACGTTTTTGGTTTTAAACACGCTATCGCAGCGCAAGGAAACTATCATATCGCGAGGTGAGCTGATCACAATCGGTGGATCGTTTCGAATACCGGATATTATGCAAAAAAGCGGCGCAATTATGCGGGAAATTGGCACTACTAACCATACACAATCCTGTGAATATGAGCAGGCAATCAATGAAGATACCGGAATTTTAATGAAGGTGCATACCAGTAATTATAAGATTACCGGTTTTGTGGCAGAATGTACTTTGCCTGAATTGGTTACCATTGGCAAAAAGTATCAAATTCCGGTGGTACACGATTTGGGCAGCGGGATGTTGGTTGACCTGAGCCAATATGGATTGCCGAAAGAACCGGTAGTGAGTGATAGCGTCAAAGCTGGCGCCGATATCGTTACCTTTAGCGGGGATAAACTGGTGGGGGGACCACAGGCAGGAATCATTGTCGGCAGAAAAAAGATGATCGATGAAATTAAGAAAAATCAACTGTCGCGGACCATGAGGTGCGGCAAATTGACTTTTGCCGCACTGGAGGCGACACTCAGACTTTTTTTTGATCGGGAAAAACTGTTGGCTGAACACCCGACTTTGAGGATGATGCTGTTAACAGCAGCGGTTCTCAAACGAAATGCCATGAAATTAAAAAGAGGATTGGAAAAAGCCATTGGTGACAGGGGAGTGGTAATTATCGAAGCTGGATTTTCTGAAGTCGGCGGCGGCTCACTTGCCACCGAATCATTGCCCACCACGCTGGTAAAAATAAAAGTCGATACGCTGTCTGCGGGAAATCTTGCACAAAAATTGCGTCTGAATACCATCCCTATTATTACAAGAATTGAAAAAGAGCATGTTGTTTTCGATGTACGAACGCTTTTTTATGATGAGTATAAAATAATTATCGGTTCACTAAAATCCATCATTGAAAACTTAGGGGATAAATGATACAAGCGAATGATAGCAAGCGGCATTATGTCATTGGAACTGCCGGTCACATTGATCATGGCAAGACATCGATGGTGAAAATGCTCACTGGAAAAGATACCGATTGGCTGAAGGAAGAAAAAGAACGAGGAATGACCATCGATCTTGGTTTTGCCTTTTTGGGAGATGAGATTACCATCATCGATGTACCCGGTCATGAAAAATTCGTGCGAAACATGGTTGCCGGTGTCAGCACAATTGATTTGGTGCTGATGGTGGTTGCAGCGGACGACGGGATAATGCCCCAATCCCGGGAGCATCTTGATATTTTAAAACTATTGCAAATCAAACAGGGCATTGTTGTCGTTACCAAAACTGATCTGGTGGAAAATGAATGGTTGGAGTTGGTAATTGAAGATATCAAACAACTGGTAAAAGCTACCTTTCTGGAAACAGCACCGATTATCACCGTTTCCAATCAAACCGGTGAGGGGATTGATCGATTAAAAAATGCCATTGCTGATAGCATCGGTCGAATACAACCACGTCAGGATAAGGGAGTTTTCAGGATGCCGGTGGATCGCATTTTTACCATTAAGGGGTTCGGAACCATTACTGCCGGAACCGTTTTATCTGGAAGTTTATGCCTGGATCAGATGGTGGAACTTTTGCCTCAGCGACGAAGACTTCGCGTTCGCGGCATTCAAATTCATGAAAAAATGGTAAACAGAG
The DNA here is from genome assembly GCA_011046315.1 of bacterium. Lineage (GTDB taxonomy): Bacteria > Zhuqueibacterota > Zhuqueibacteria > Thermofontimicrobiales > Thermofontimicrobiaceae > Kaytiofontadaptatus. Next base: position 839 of record DSAU01000019.1, on the reverse strand, counting down.
TGCAAATAGGGGACAGGGCAGCAGTCAATCTGGTGGGGATTGACAAACAAGCCGTGCGCAGAGGTGATGTTTTAGCGGAACCCGGGATGTTTCAACCGACTCGGTATTTTGACGGAAAATTTCATCTGCTCCAAAGCGCTCCACGCTCGCTTAAACATAATGACCGTGTCCGGCTCAACATTGGTACCAGTGAAGTCATCGGACGTGTCAGTATCCTTGATAAAGATATGATTCAACCAGGAGAGGATGCATATATTCAGTACCGGTTGGAAAAGCCGGTGGTTGCCGATGTCGGCGATCGCTATGTGATCCGAAGCTATTCACCTATCCATACACTGGGCGGAGGTTCAGTGATTGAAGTGAATCCGCGCCGGCACAAACGTTTCGCTAACGAGGTTTTGGAAAAAATGAACCTGCTGGAGAAAGTGGGTCCTGAAGAGCTGGTTGAACAGTTTTTAAAACAGGGTGGTTTCCGGTTTTTTACTCTCGAGGAATTGGCAAAAAAATCAACCATGAACCAGCAACTGGTTATTGAGATTGTTGAAGAGCTAAAATCCAGTAATCAATGTGTTTTCTACCAGGAAAAAGGGCAACGTTATTTTGTTCATTCCAAAATTCTGGAAGAATTGAAGAGCGCCATTGTTGGGGCTGTCGAAGAATTCCATCGGTTAAATCCAACTCGTAGCGGAATTAACAGGCTAGAGTTAAAAGATAAACTTGATGTTAGAGATAGCCGATTGTTTATTTTTGCGGTTGAAAAATTGGTCAAAGAAAATCGAATTAAACTTTATGATCAAAGAGTTGCGCGTGCTGACCATCAAATTAACGTCTCTGATCAG
>DSAU01000461.1 GCA_011046315.1 bacterium | reverse complement strand
CACTTACCAAAAAATTATTGGAAGAATATGCGGTCACCAAGATTTTTAAGCAGGAAAATGATTTAAAAAATATTCATTTACTGTTGGAGGTCATCGCTGGTTTTCAAAATTCCAACGCTGGCCATGTATGCACTCTTCAGGGATTTTTAGAGTACTGTCAGGAGATGGAGCAGGATGAATCATTTCGCCAAATCGGTCTCGAAGTCGTAGCTGCGATTCGGCTGTTGACCATCCACAAATCCAAAGGGCTGGAATTTGATACAGTGTTTTTCTTCTGGAAATTAAGCGGTCGTTCAAAAAGCGATCATGGTCAAATCGGCTACTACCCATCGTATAGCGCGGATTACAGCCGGCTCAATCGGTTTGTGCTGACCTACAATTATGATTTTGCGCTTCCGTTCTCTCACTTCAGTGATCTGGCTGAACAAAAACAGATTCGTGACGATATTGAAGAGCTGAATTTGTTCTATGTGGCAATGACGCGGACCAAAGCCAATTTGTTCGTTATTTTTACATATCAGAATAAACAGGGTCTGGAAAAATATTTTTCTGAGACCAGCGAGAGTGAACGTCCGGGAATGGCGCGGCTGATGGCGTGTTGTCTCTATCGAAAAATGTCGCAAATGAATTTTAGTTGCGAAAGTTCCAACTCACTGGATAGCGGACAATGGGGGGAGTTTGTTGTCAAAGAGGAATCGACCTCCGAGGTTGGCAATGAGAAAGATAATTCCTTTGTCTCGCATTATTTTAACTTTGATCATTGGCGGAAAATTAAACCCATAGCGAATCGGTTTAATCAAATGACCGGGCAAGAGCTTAAGCGAATTTTCATCAGCGAGCGAACAATCGAGAAGGGAAATATTGCCCACTATTATTTATCGTTCATCAAATATGATCGTCCTGAATCGCGGAGGCTGGCGCGCGCCCGGACAATCCAATACTTCGGAAGTTTGGTTTCAACAGCTGAGATCGATTTGATTCTCAACCGGATAGACCGGTTTTTAGATGAAAATCAGGATTTTTTCTCCGCCGCCAAATGGGATGTTATTTTTACTGAACATACGATTTTTTTAACGCCGGACAGCATCGATACTAAAGATTCTGCACAATTGAACTCAGACCACCGATCTCCAGGCAAACAGCTACGCCTCGATCGTTTGATGATCAATAAAAGCCATAAAAAGATGTTGATCCTCGATTTTAAGACCGGAGCAATTCATGAGCAGGATCAGCTTGAGCTTTACAAATTGGCGCTGAGCCGGCTGGAGATTGTTCAAAACGAAAAATATCAAATTGAAGCGAAATATGTTTATGTAAATATTGATGAATAACCTTTGATAGCGGCATATCACTGTCGCGATAATTTCAGGGAGCGGATGATGAAAATATATTTTTGCGGTTCAATCGCCGGTGGACGAAAATTCGAGGACGTTTATGGAAAAATTGTGGATTATTTGAAAGCTCAAGCACATCAGGTGCTTTCGGAACATATTGTTCGTAAGGATATTTTTGAATACGAGCGTCAATTCACGCCCCAGCAAATTTTCCAGCGCGATATTGAAATGTTAAATCAGGCGGATCGGGTGATCGCAGAAATTTCCAATCCGTCGCTGGGAGTGGGGTATGAGATCTGTCATGCGTTGCAGCGAAATATGAAAGTTCTCTGTGTCTATCAAAACGGACTTTATGTCAGCCGGATGATTACCGGAAACACGATGCCGGGAATTCGCATTTCGAGCTATCGTAAATTTGATGATCTGATAAAAATTGTTGATCGGTTTGTTACAGACGATGAATTATTGGAGACCGATGAAATTAAGCCTGACGTTGAATCCGGTTAAGAAAAAAATCAGCAATCGATTGTTAAATCTCGGACTTTCCACCGCAACTTTTCGAGATCGATGCTACCGCTGCTACTAAACCGAACGCCTTCCTCTTTCAGCAACATTCGCTGCAGTTGTTCGCCTTCGCCGCCTGTCCGGCGGCTGATTTTTCCCTGATGATTAATCACCCGATGCCAGGGCACGTCGCTTGTCGCCGGCAGCGCCGCCATGGCATAACCCACCATTCGAGGAGTACAATGGTCGAGCATCATCGAAATTTGACCGTAAGTTGCAACCCTACCTGGCGGTATCATTTTGACGATACGGTAAATTTGTTGGTAAATGGATGCGCGCTGGTGTTTTTTTGTGGTCATGACTCAAGTGTCGTTATCGGACTAATTTCTTTACTAAAACCGAAATCAAAGCTTGAGCTCGGCAATCAGCCTGATCAAAAAAAATATCAACCAGATGCTCAAGATTCCGAAGATGATTGATTTTTTAACCATGGCTGTCAATGAAAAGCTAATTTTTTTTCGAATAATAACTTCGGCCATCAATTTAATAGAAATCAGCATCAGGATCAACAAAACAACAGGTCCCAGGATGTGGAATTGGGCGGCGCTAATCCATTGCAAATCTGCCCCAGCATGCAGCGACCGGCTGAGTCCGCAGGTCGGACAGCTCACCCCGGTTAGCGAGTGAAAACAACATTCCGAAATGCTCAATTGCATCGGATGCCACCATCGAAGCAGCGCCCATCCAGCAAAAATCAGCAGTAACATTGCAATTCGAAATAGCCGCTGCTGAAGATAAAGCGGCGTTGTTGATATGCTGATACAAGACAGCTTTAAGGGTTTCATATAATTTTTTCGTTACGGCACGAGTTTTTACTATTCCTCACTAAGCATCGCTGGTTCGGGCTGTTGAGGAAAAATTTTAAATTCAGGTCCAAACTGCTCTAAAAATTCTAAGCTGAAAGCCCGAAATGTATAGGAAACTGGCAATAATACTACTGAACCGATATAAGGAATCACCAACAGAACAAATCCAAAACAGCAAGTAAAAAAGCCAATCATGACTACAGCGAAAACTACTAAAATATGCAAAATTAAAATCAACAATCCATACAGAATGAAATAAATCCAATGTCGGGAAAAAATTTTCAAAAACATACCCCATGCCTGAACCGCGGAACGGCGATGGATGTACATGATCGGAACCACAAAATCATTTAGAAAGAGAACAATATAGAGCACAACAACTGTCATCAGAAATGCCAGCAATCCAAATCCGACAATTGGCGGGATATGTTTTGCCGGTTCAAAATCATTGTTGATAAAATTGAAAGCCGTAGCAAATAAAACCACTGCAAACACTATTATTACGCCCAACATGATCAATCCGAATACCAGCCTCCAGAGAAACAGCGAATTGCCCTCAGCGCGAAACCTGTACCACGGTTCGGAGATTAAAGCGCGGTCGTAAACCACGTTGTCGAGAAACATGAATTTGCCTCTGGAACTGATCCAGAGTAATAAAATCAGGATAGCCGCGGCAAAAAAGAATCCAATGATGATCAGGGTAAACCATCCCGGGTATTCCAAAATCCAATCCTGAATACGGTCAACAATTTCGACAATATCTTTCCATAAAAGGTGGTTTTTGTCTTTGAATCTGAAACCACTGCCACGGAAGCTGCCATCCAGCAATTTTGCAAGAAAAACGGTAAATCCAAGCACGAACCATTTTCCGATCTGGAAGGGTCGGAACAACGCTTGTGTCATTCGTTTCCAGCCGCTGGAAAAAGGGGCGAAAAATTGGATGTTCATTGAACCTCCTTGTGCTGTGTCAGGTGACATCAATCTTGTTAACAGCAGTGCAAGTGAGAAATAAGGAGAACTGTTGGCGATTATCCACCATTGTCAAGCTTCTGATTTTGGTATCTAAAAGAAATTGCAAACAGCTCTGATCTTTTTAGAAATAAACCGACTTCCTATACGAAGAAAACCACAGCGATGTTACCTAAAAAAAGTGACGCGGTTAATTTTACTCTGATTTTTTTTGATCGCTCCGGCTAGTTGTTACCCTTAAATATAGAATTTTTTTGACCAATTGTCAAATAAAAAAATTGTTTTTTTAATTTGATGGGTTACTTACAAAATTTAATCTGTTGGTTCAGGTCTCGGCTCGCGTTATTTATTTAATCGAATTCAATTTTATCTTGCATTTCTGACCAGAGTTTATTATTTTTTGAACCGATTTTTATGTTGCTTTATCTAACCTGAATAATTCATACGCCACAAAGTCCCGAAGATACAAAGGCACACAAAGTATTGAAAATATAAAGCTTGGCAGGCAAAAGAAATTAATCGACTCAGAATATTTTTTATGAATGCTTTTTTTACAACT
>DSAU01000134.1 GCA_011046315.1 bacterium | reverse complement strand
TTAGTATGAAAAAAATTGATGACCGCAGCGCGCTGGCGGAGGAGCTGCTCTGTGAGCTGTGGGAGAAAAAATATTTTTGCGAATTGAAGCTGCGCACCATCGCTGGAGAAACCGTGACTATTGAAGTAGTAAAAAAGTATGAATCTTTTAATGAAAATCAAGTAAAATATATTATACAATTAAATTAATAAATATTCAAATAAAATCAGGAGGTTTATCATGCTTTATCATATGGGTATTGATGTCCATGACGAGTTTTGTTCTTTCCAACACATAGATAGCGAAGGCTCTTTAGGTTTATCGGAACATGTTCCCACCGATAAGCATAGTATTGTCAACCTACTCAAACAATTAGATGATCCGGTAACTATAACTTTTGAAGCCGGACGTAACTACTGGTGGTTACATGAATTGTTTGCTAATCAGCCGAACGTATCGCAAGTTAATGTAGTGGATCCTCGTCGTAGTCGCAATCTTGCTAAAGAACTGTCTGTTTTAAGTGGTTATGGCAGAGCCAAAAACGATGACATTGATGCTGAGATGTTAGCCGAACAAACACGTCGTGGTTTGGCACCAACGATTCATGTACCAACAGCCGAACAATTAGAAATGCGAACAGTTTGTCGTCACCGATTTACTTCGGTCATAAATTGTACTCGAGCCAAAAATACAGTTCATTCAATATTAGCCATGCATGGTTCAAAAGCAAGGATAAAAGATCTGCTTACTACAGATTTAATGATGAGACGTAAAATCAACAAATCATTACCATATTATGTGTTATTCATTATTGATGATTTAATTGCTCGAATTAACCTGATAGACAAACAAATCGAAACCTGTACCCAAAAATTAGAACAGATGTTACCCGAGTCTCATCCACAAATGCAAATATTACTTTCACATCCAGGTATCGGTCCAGTGTTGGGTCGGATGATGCACACTGAAATTTTGGAGACAACTTATTTTAATGAGCCAAAATACTTGATCAGTTATTCAGGACTGGCGCCAATTGAAAATGAAAGTGCTGGTCGTAAAGGTGTTGTAAAATTAAACAGACATTGTAATTATTATCTCAAATATGCTTTTGTCGAATCAGCCCATCATTGTAAAGACCATGTCAAATATAGAAAAAAATATGAGTTAGATGTAAGGAAACATGGCAAAATAATTGCCAAATTAAACTTAGCAAGACGTATTGCTAAGACTGTCTATTGGATGTTGACCCGCCAACAACTCTACCGTAGTTAGTTAGATGCGCATAAGGCGTATTGTTGGTTGCCGCGAGGCAGACAGGGAGTACCTGAGGACACATGACCGCTTAAAGGTCCAACTTTGAATGTACCCCTGTCGAGTTAACATGCCTGTTAGTTTACTTCATGTACGTCCCTTTTAATTGGGACAGTCCGCCCAAAAACGGACCAAGTACCAGTATAAATGTATGAGTCCAATAGAGAGATCCCAAGAACTAATACGGCAAAACCAACAAGTTATTGGCACATCTAATAGAGCCACTCCTTTTTAGATAAGCGGTCAACCAGCTTTAAGCTTGGTTACTAATTTTATTCAAAAACTTGGAGTGAGCAAAAAACACAACTCAGAAGATTAATCCATTTTGGTCGTTAATTTTTTGAACAGGAATCATATAACCTAAAATGGAACTTTTTTATAAATGTGTCCTTTGCGTCTTCTTCGTGAACTTTGTTGTTAGGTTGGCGCCAATTGCCTAACGGCGGGACGAGCTTGTAATAATCATCTTTGCCATATTTAAAATTTGACTCATATTTTAAGATCTTGCTGCAATAAAAGGTTTAAAACTATGCACCAACTCTGGTTTTTTAGCCATTCCACTTTAAAAATGGTGAGTATTTGAATGGTATGCTATTAACTGTGCTCCACTGTCCAACTATTTCATCCGTTGGAACACTCGAACATAATCTACGATCATCTTTTGTGGAAATACAGTCGTATTATCGGGATCGCCGGGCCAGTTACCACCAACCGCAACGTTCAACAAGAGATGAAAATATTGATCAAACGGCGCTGGATAGGGCGCACTCGATGTGTGCCATTTATTTTGACTTTGATAAAAGATTCCATCCACATACCAGCGAAACTGCGTGGTATCCCATTCAATAGTGAATAAATGGAAATCATCAGCAAACGAACCCTGGGACAAGCTATAAGATTTGCCTGAATAAACATTATTGGGCCATTGACCGCCGTAATGGAGCGTACCGTGAACCTTATTTGGTTCATGCCCAAGAATTTCCATAATATCTATCTCGCCGCTGGCAGCCCAGCCACCATATTTCCATTCGGAAGGCAGCATCCAGATCGCAGGCCAGATGCCTTTACCGTAAGGTAATTTGGCTCTAATATCAAAACGGCCGTATTTCCAATCACCTTTACGCAAAGTCCGAAGCCTGGCAGAAGTATAATTCCGGGTGCCTTCAGGTCCGGTGTAATGCTCTTTTAATGCCAGAATTACCAAACATCCATCTTCAATGTAAGAATTTTCAGGACGATCGGTGTAATACTGCAGCTCATTATTTCCTCCGCCCTGAGCATTAACCTCATGGCTCCATTTGTTGAGATCGATTGCTGTTCCGTCAAATTCGTCATGCCACACCAATTTCCAACCATCGGGCGCCGGAATAATTTGATCGTCATTATCCACAGGATTTTTCTTGTTGCAATGTGATCCGGAAGTGACGCAAATTACCAAACTAAAAATCAGGATAAAATTTAATCTTTTCATTTTAAATCCATTTTTAATATAAATGACCAACTCGATTTATATTAATTAAATCCGGTCCATGGCTTAAAATCTTCGGGGGCTTTAGCAAAATTTCCTTTCAAAAAGCCAGTCAAGTATTATAACTAACACTGCCATTAACCATGATACGCCAGTATAAGTTCCAATAGCCATCTGCAAAATAAATGACATTTCCCGTTTTAGCGTCACGCCTGCAGTTACAGTCAATTTTTGGACTCTCTTTTTAATTTTTCGGGAGTAATGATCATTAGTTTTCTCGGGTTATTCGGAATGGCGCAATTTGCCAGAGCATCTCATTCAACCAGAAACTTGTAAACAGTCGTTGTCTTGTATTTTTCAGTTGGATTCAATATGGTCGATGGAAAATTCGCCTGATTGGGAGAATCAGGGTAATGCTGCGTCTCCAAACACAAGCCGTGACGATAATAATATACTGTTCCATTTTTTCCGGTAATGCTCCCATCCAGAAAATTACCAGAATATAACTGAATTCCTGGCTCCGTGGTCCAGATTTCCATGACTCGCCCAGTTGTCGATTCGCGGAGTTTTCCAATCAGCCTCAATTCACCAGCCTTGCCATTCAGCGCAAAATTATGATCGTAGCCCCGCCCAATTTTAATCTGTTCATCATCTGCTCCAATCCAATCGCCAACTTTTATCGGCTTTCTAAAATCGAAGGGAGTTCCTGCAACTGGTCGCAATTCTCCTGTCGGGATCAATGTTTTATCGACAGGTGTGAAATAGTCCGCATCGAGCGTTAGTTCATGATCCAGAATCGATGTGGCACCAGCATCTTTCAAATTAAAATAGGAATGATTGGTCAGGTTTACTATGGTCGGCTGGTCGGTGTTCGCTTCATAATCTATGCGGAGCATATTGTCATTTGTTAAAGCATAAATAACCATGATGGATAAATTACCAGGATAACCTTCCTCGCCATCGGCGCTGAGATAAGTCAATTCTAAACCGATGGTATCTTTGTTCTTAATTTCTTTCGCCGACCAGACAACCTTATCAAAACCTTTGATTCCGCCATGCAAGTGATTTGGCTCATTGTTGGTCGCTAAAGAATAGTTCTTGCCATTGAGCTTAAATTTTCCCCTGGCAAGACGATTGCCGTAACGGCCGATGATACAACCGAAATATGGATTGTTTTGCAAATATCCCTCAAGGTTGTCAAAACCAAGGACAACATCACCCAGATTTTCATTTTTGTCTGGCACAAGAATTAACGTTACTATGCCGCCATAATTGGTAATTTGAACGCTCACCTCATGATCGTTAGTCAATGTGTAAAGATCGACAGCCATGCCGTCCTCGGTTTTGCCAAACGAATGTCTTTCAATTTTCATGTTCAAATTTTATTTTTTTTGGAGATGTTATTTAGTTCGTGAAAAAGCAGAAAAAAATTTATTTGACATGATTAATTTAAAAATCACTTTGGTCCTCTCGTATATATATATAT
>DSAU01000538.1 GCA_011046315.1 bacterium | reverse complement strand
GCTAATGCTGTTTATAACGCCATTGGCGTCAGGATGAAAAGTCTTCCCATGACGCCGGATAAAATTCTCCACGCGTTATTTGGATAATTTTTTTCTGATAAATAAACAAAAAACGGAGCCTGGGTTATGAAAAATTTCACATATTTTCAACCTGAAAATTTAAAAGATGCCGCCAAACAGCTTGGGAATAACTGGAAAGATCGTCTACTAATTGCAGGCGGGACAGATTTATTGGGGCTGATGAAACATAATCTCGAAAGACCTGACGTCCTTATCAATTTGAAATCCATCGCTGGTTTGGAGAAAATTGAATATCTGCCTGGCAAGGAACTGCGTATCGGTGCATTGACAAAAATTACCGACATTGCCGAGCATCCGGTTATCCGAGAAAAATTTACTGCACTGGCAGAAGCTGCCGGTCAGGTGGCGTCGCCGCAATTGCGCAACATGGGTACAATCGGTGGTAACATCTGTCAAAGGCCTCGATGCTGGTATTATCGTGGCGATTTCAATTGTCTGCGCAAAGGTGGTGATATCTGTTTTGCTGTCGAAGGCAGAAATAAATTTCATTGCATCATCGGTGGCGCTCCCTGTTTTATCGTTCACCCGTCAGACTTAGCTGTCGCATTACAGGCACTGGAGGCAAAACTTATCATTTTCTCTGGTAAAAAATCGAAATCGGTTGCCATCAAAGACTTTTTTGTTTTGCCGGATGCAGATGTTTACCGCGAAAATATTTTAAAACCAAATGAGATTATCACCGAAATTCATATTCCCGAGCCAGCCAGCGGCTGCCAGAGCGGATATTTAAAATTCCAGGAGCGGGAGGTTTGGGACTTCGCTACTGTAAGTGTGGGGGTTAGCATTAAAAAGAATGCAAATTTTATTGAAACAGGATTGGTAGTCTTCGGCGGCGTTGCTCCCAGACCATGGATCGAACAGAAAATTAGTCAGGCGCTCACTGGAACAATCTTGAAGGAGAATACAATCTCGGAGCTGACTGATATTTGTTTGCAGGATGCAGAGCCGTTGGAAGAAAATAAATACAAAGTCGTGCTTGCTAAAAATTTATTAAAAAACTTGTTAATGCGGCTGAACAATATTTGACATTGCAGCTAAATTTAAAATGGATTTTGGTGGTGAATCTTAATCAGAAATGACGCATCGAAACAGGCAAAATTATTTTCATTTTTAAACAGCGAATTAAAATAAAGGATCAGGTTTTATGATCGGCAGACAAACTAAAATTTCCGAAATCGTGTATCAGTATCCGGAACTGATTGTTGAGTTGGAGGAATACGGAATTTATTGTTTTTCCTGAGGTGGTGCGCCAGCATGGGGCACGCTTGAGTTACAAGCGAAGTTAAGAGGTCTGAACAATATCGACGAAATTATCGAACATTTAAACGCAATAATTCAAGATACGTCTCAATCAGAAAAAAAACCTTCCCAATTATAATCGTCAGCCATAGACAACTACAGAGTAACTCTTTTTCACTGTAGTTGTTTTTATTTTAAGCAAACACGGCTGGAGGAAAGTGAGACTTTACTTGACGCAGGAAAAAACACTTGAATTTTAAAATAAATTTATGTACTTTCATAACAAAATTCTGTCTCAATCCTTTTTCCTGTTTGAATGTTATTTAAAAAGTTGAAATTCAAAAACAATCAAATAGATTTGTCCTGTTTTTCATAATCAATTCAGAAAATAAAATTGGAGACGGCTTATGGCATTTCAATCCCAAACCCCTGAACAAAAATTCAATGAAATTGAGGCTCACTTCCCGAAGTGGGAAAAATTAAAAGACATGGTCGATCAATGCATTGACATGATGTTAAATTTGCGTCAAAGCGGCCATCCGGGCGGATCGCGTTCCAAAGTGCATATAATGCTGGCGACCATGCTCAGCGGAATAATGCGCTACGATCTCCGCCATCCCGAAAAACGCTTTTCCGATCGCTTTATTTTGGTCGCCGGACACACCATTCCGCTGGTTTATGCAACGTTGGCAATATTGAATGAAGCACTGCGGCGAAAATTTTTGCAAACCGGAGATCGTAAATATCAGATCGCCGGTGAACCAAAAATGGCGCTCTATTGGGAAGATTTACTCACCTTGCGTCATAACGGCGGGTTACCCGGTCATGCGGAAATGGCAGGGAAAACGCTGTTTTTGAAATTCAACACCGGGCCTTCCGGACACGGTTCTCCGGTTGCAGCCGGTGAAGCGGTTGGGCTTAAACTTGCCGGCGCCGATGATGTGCGAGTGTTTGCCATTGAAGGCGAGGGTGGCCTCACTGCCGGCGCCATCCATGAAACTAAAAATTCTGCCTGGGGGCTTGGACTGAACAATCTCTACTTTTTGGTTGACTGGAACGATTTCGGAATTGATGATCACCGCATCAGCGCGATTGTGCACGGCTCACCACAGGACTGGTTTGCTGCTCATGGCTGGAGAGTGTTCGGAACCGAAAAAGGAATGCAATGGGAGACCTTAAGCCGAACTTTAATTGAAATGGTTTATGGTGAGAATAGTGCTAAGCAGCCGAATATCAGTTGGTTTAAAACCAGAAAAGGGCGCGATTACGGACTTTACGACAACAAATCTCATGGAACGCCACACAAACCGATGAACGCACCTGCCTTTTGGGAAACCACCAAAATTTTCACCGATCGTTACGGCATCGAATTTGAAGGCTTTGGCGAACCAGCACCGGCAAGCGAAAACGAACAGATCGAACAGACCCGCATCAATTTGAGCCGGGTTTTTAATTTGTATGACCAGGACCCGGCGCTAATGAACTATGTGGCTGACACGTTGGTGAATCTCGGTGAATCCATCCCCGAAAGCAAGACCCGATTATTTTATGACTTCGACAAAAATCCGTTCAACGATCCGGTTTTCACTGATTATAAAAACTACCCTGATGATATCTTTGCCAAACCCGGCGATAAACAACCCAATCGCGCCGGACTGGCAAAATTCGGCGCCTGGATCAACGCTGAAAGTCAAAAACGCTATGGCAGGCCAATGTTTATCGCCATGTCCGCTGATTTGGCTGATTCCACCAACATTTCAGGCTTTGCCAAAGGTTATGGTGATTTTAAGGGATTTGGTGCTTACGAACGAAGCCAAAATCCACAGGGCTGCTTATTACCGCAGGGAATTACTGAATTTGCCAATGCTGGAATTTCCGCTGGTATCGCTACGGTAAACCTGGCGAAAAATCCGTTTCAAGAATTCAACGGTTTTTATGCTACCTGTTCCACCTACGGCTCGTTCGTCTATCTTAAATACGGTGCGCTGCGCTTGTTCAGTCAGTTAGCTCAGGATTCGGAATTAAAAGTTGGCAAAGTGCTCTGGATCGCCGGGCACTCGGGGCCGGAAACAGCCGAGGACTCGCGAACCCATTTCGGCATTTTCGCGCCCGGTGTAACCCAGCTTTTCCCGGAAGGACAAATTATAAATTTGTATCCCTGGGAACACAACGAAGTTGCGCCCATGATCGGCGCTGCCATGGCAACCGACAAACCGATTATCGCACTCCATCTGACGCGGCCCCCAATTGAAATTCCGGATCGGAAAAAACTGGGCATTGCTTCCCATTTTGAAGCAGCTAAAGGCGCATATTTGATTCGGGACTACAAACAGGATCAGCCGAAAATGGGGTGTATTTTCGTCCAGGGGACCAGCACCACCGCCAATATAATCAAAATCCTGCCGAAACTTGACGAAGCTGGTTTGAATGTAAAAATTGTCGCAGCGGTAAGTTACGAGCTGTTCAAACTTCAACCGGAAAGTTACCAGAAAAAAGTCGTTACCGATAGCGATTGGCTGGACTCCACCGTAATCACTAATGCGGCGCGGCGCAACATGCACGATTGGATCTATAGCAAAATAGCTGAGGCTTATGCCCTTTCATCGGATTGGGACAATCGTTGGCGCACTGGCGGGTCAGTGGAAGAACTGTGCGAAGAAGCCCACATTTCGCCGGATTGGCTTTTTAAAGGTATTGAAAAATTCGCCCGCGACCGAGATACGCGGTTGTCGCGAATAAAGGCGATGTTGTAAATTTAAAAGATACGACAAATCAGAGGCGCTCCGGTGAGCGCCTTTTTTTTATTTAACCCAAATTGCAAACTATACAACCGGATGAGATAAACCATAAGAAGAGGAATGCAAGATAAAAATGTAGCATTGAATCTTTTCCAAAGACGCTTCATCTAAAGATATAAATTTTTATAGAAAGATTGTTTG
>DSAU01000123.1 GCA_011046315.1 bacterium | reverse complement strand
CCCCCTCCACACCGCTGAGATAATGATGTTGTCTGCCGATAATTCGGCCCTCCCGAACCTTGAAAATAACCGCGCAGGCGTCATCGTCTTCAGTGTAAACCACAAACAGGTCCCGGTCAATTTCCTCGGGCGTCACGATCTTTTGCCGATACTGAAAATCCTTGATGCTTTTAATCTGATCCCGAATTGCGGCTGCTTTTTCAAACAACAGCTCATTGGCAAATCGCTCCATTTTTTGATTCAGTTCCTGAACCACAATCCGGTCGCGGCCATTGATAAAATCGATCACGTGTTTCACAATCTCAGCATATTCATCACGGCTGATAAACTCCTCGCAGGGACCCAAACATTTATGGATATGGTAATCGAGACAGACTTTAAATTTACCGGCTTGAATATTTTCCGGGGTCAGATTTAACTTGCAACTGCGAATTGGAAAAATGCGCTTCACAATTTTCAGTAATTCCCGCATGGCACGCACGTCAGTATAGGGACCGTAATATTTTGATCCGTCTTTGACGATCTTTCGGGTCGGAAAAATGCGCGGAAATGGCTCACTGGTCACCCTTATATATGGAAAACTTTTATCATCTTTAAGATTGACATTGTAGCGGGGTTTGTATTCCTTGATCAAATTGGCTTCAAGAATCAGCGCCTCCATCTCTGAATCCGCCACAATAATCTCCGCATCGTGAATTTGCGAGATCAATCGATGCGATTTCGCATCCAGTGCCTTTCCCGATTGAAAATAAGATCGCACCCGATGACGCAGTGACCGCGCCTTGCCAACGTAAATTACTTTTTTATCTCGGTTAAGAAAAAGATAGACCCCGGGCGCGACGGGTAAATTTTGTAATTTTTCAGATAGCTGTTTCATCGGATATCAGAGATTTACTCGATTGTGCAAATTAACGACATAAGTTAGCTTAATTTTGATAAAAAATCAAGTTAAATTGCAACTATTCAAATGCTATCAACCACTCCATGCCCAGATAACCCGATTAAATACAAATTCACCTGATTCCGCTTCCATAAAAACGATGAAATAAATCCCCAGCTACATGATAGCTTAAATTGGTCGACGCCTGTTGAAATTAATAAATTCAATGCCGATGGTTTTGATTTCATTTACAATCCTTAAAACAAGGCAAAAAAAATGGTTGAGGTTTCGTATTTTTCGGAAGCTGAACTCTGCGGCAAACTTTGCAGCAACATATCTCCTCCACCGCTGATACTATCCATTTCGAGAATCGATAAATTAAAAAAATCACTTGATAATCTAAAATATTTTTTCTATAATATGGCCTAATGATTAACCACATTAAAAATCAAAACTTGGCGAAGGCTGTTAAATTTGTTAATAAAATAACCGTCATCAAAATAGGGATCATCCATGAGGATTCAAAGATTTATCAATGAATTGTGCATTTTCAAACATCGCGCCTCGGCGACAGAAAATGAACGCCGGGCGGCGCAGCATATTTATCAGATTATGCGCTCCCTGGGGTTAGTTGCTGTGATTGAAGAGTTCAAATCTCAACAGCGCATGAACTGGGAGCTGGCAACAATTTTATCGTTTTTCCTGTTGTCGGCTGTGTTTTATTTTTTCGCGCCGGTGGTATCCGCGATTTTGGGGATAGCCGGATTTATTCTTTTTTGGGGCTATTTTACTACCAGTTTCAAGCCGCTGTCGCCATTCTTTCGTTTCTCGAAATCTCAAAACGTGGTGGGAAAATTTCCTAATCCGGATGCGCCTTTCAAAATTGTTTTCACCGCGCATTATGACAGCGCGCGTTCAAGTCCGTTGTGGAATCCAAAACGGGTTAATTTGTTTCGCTTTAATTTTTTAGCGGGCGTCGGCTTGATGCTGGCGCTGGTTTTTATGGTTGCGCTAAAACCATTCTCAATTGAGCACCCGATTCTGAACATCGCTGTTGTCGCGCTGGGCGCATTCGTTGTCGGACAGATGGTGTTACAGCTTTATTCCGGTTTCAGCGGAAAACCGGTCGAGGGTGCATCGGACAACGCTTCCGGTGTGGCAGTGATGTTGGAAATGGCTGCCAGACTCAAACAAAAAACAATGCCGCTGTTTGAATTCTGGTTTGTAGCGACCGGCAGCGAAGAGGTCGGCGCCATTGGCATGAAAGAATTTTTGCGCGCTCACGCGGATGATTTTGATAAAGAAAGCAGCTATTTCATCAACTTCGACAATATCGGATCGGGCACATTGCACTATTTTGTTGGCGAAGGGATGCTGAAACTATATCGCTTTTCAAATGACCTGATACTGGCTGCAAAGAAAACCACCCAATTAAAAAAATTTCAACCGGTCACGTCTTCAACCTACCGGCTGGCTTATACCGACGCCATTATCCCGTCAAGACTGGGTTACCACGCCATCCTGCTGCTGGCAACCGATGAGCGCGGTTTAATCCCGCACTGGCACTGGGAAACCGATACTATCCAAAATATCAACTTTGCCGTCCCGGAGTTGGCGTCTGATTTTTGTCTTAAAATGACGGAGGAATTATATCAGTTGATAAGCAAACAGCAAAAAAATAAAATTCAAATCATGAAAAACATTCAACAGGAACTGAGCAAAAACGAGGAATCGTATCTGTGAAAAAATTAATGATCCTGCTCGCCATCTTAATAGCAAGCAGCCATTGCAAATCAAAGGTCGATATGAGAACTGAAGAAAAACCGGTACTGATCCAGCGAAACGGCTTGCAAATGGTCGGAATGCTGCACACTCCCGTTGAAAACGGCTCGCGCCACCCTGCGGTGATGTTGCTGCATGGTTTCACCGGGAATAAAAGCGAAAGCCATTTCTTGTTCACTAAACTGGCGCGCCAACTGGCTGAAAATGGCATCATCTGTTTGCGGTTCGACTTTCTCGGCAGCGGCGACAGTCAGGGCGAATTTGAGGAGATGACGATTTTCACCGAATTGGAAGACGCCAAAGTCGCCTGTCAATTTTTATCGCAGCAACCTGAAGTTGACGCCAACCGTATCGGCGTGTTAGGGTTGAGCATGGGCGGTTGTGTGGCAGCGCTGTTATCGCGCGAGCGAGCAGACATCAAATCGGTTGCGTTATTATCGGCGGTGGCGCGACCCGAAGAAAATTTCCAGCGACTGGTGGGAAATTTTCCGAAAACCTACCGCGAAACTGGTGATTGGTACATTGATCACGGCGGCTTTGCCGTAGGAAAAAACTTTTTTGATTCCCTGCCTGAAGTCATGCCCCTGAAAGCGATATCATCCTATCAGGGTTCGGTTTTGATCATCCACGGCAGCAACGATCAGGCAGTGCCGTTGAGTGCGGCTTATGATTACCATCAAAGCCTGAATCAACGCCAATCCGGTGCTGTCGAACTGTTTATCGTTGACAAAGCTGATCATGTTTATTCAAGCATTCCGTTAACAACACAGGTCATCGACAAAGTTGCCGATTGGTTTGAGCGCACATTATCTCTCGACAAATGAACACTATTTCAACCGGAAAATCAGCAATAAAATACCAACGTACCAAGTGCAATAAAACAATACTGTCATCGATGCCTTAAAACCGTAGAAGGAGATTAAATTTATGTCTCAATTATTAACCATTGAAGAAGCTAGTAAATGGGCAACAAATCTTTTGGAAAGAACGGTTACTCCTTCAAATATCTCTTATTTAATCCAATATGGAAGAATAAGAAAATATAGAGATAATGGAAAAACCTTTGTTAGATCAACTGACTTGGAAAAGTATTATGAGTCTCAATTTAAACCAAAAGAAGAGCTATGGAAAAAACATTTAGGGGAAGACTTGAACTGGGCTCTTTCTTTTGATGAATATAAAGAATCGGAAAGAACAAAACATGTTCACAGGCTTCATCCATA
This sequence comes from bacterium, assembly GCA_011046315.1. Lineage (GTDB taxonomy): Bacteria > Zhuqueibacterota > Zhuqueibacteria > Thermofontimicrobiales > Thermofontimicrobiaceae > Kaytiofontadaptatus. The sequence continues at coordinate 448 of DSAU01000123.1, read as the reverse complement.
TAAAGGAAAGTTTATACCTCAACTTGTAGAGTATTTTTTAGATGAACATACTGACGAATTTAAGAAAGAGGCTTTTTTTAAAAAGGGAGATATTGTTCTTGACCCATTTTGTGGCAGTGGGACAACCCTGGTGCAGGCCAATGAATTAGGAATGCATGCTATTGGTATCGATATTTCCGCATTTAATGCCTTAATAAGTAATGTAAAAATTGAAAAACAGGATTTAACCAAACTAAAAAATACGATAGACAATATTACTTTAGCACTTAAAGAGTTTCAAAAAAATAGAAAAAATATTGAGTTCGAAGAGCATTTACTTAGTGAATTAAATATTATTAACAACAAGTATTTTCCATCCCCTGAATTCAAAATAAAAGTTAGGCGGGGGCAAATCAACGAAAAAGCCTATGCAGTAGAAAAAGAAAGGTCGTTTTTGGATATATACAAT
>DSAU01000467.1 GCA_011046315.1 bacterium | reverse complement strand
GCCAGAATCACGTACTATTCCCTAAAAAATCTTAAAATCGCATTTCGATATTTATTGTAGATATTGGTTGGAACCCATATAAACATCCGACTGAAAAAGTCTTTTTCAAAAAGTGCAGGAATGAAATATACCAGGGCAGCGCCGATATAATATCGCAATTTCGGCTGATATTTGCTATTTCGAAGATAATTTGGAACCTTTTTACCCATTAAGCTCCTAATTTTTGCAAATGCCTTTGTACCTCTTTTTTTATAAATCATAGTAGCAGCTTGTCCGCTGGCAATGATATCCGGAGAAATTTCCTCGAGATAAACAGAGCTTTTTCTAACTAATTTTTCAACAAACTGATCAGCAACTTTGGTTCTTGTCATCAAGAAAGACCATCCGGCTGCACTGCTTTTTAAGTCGGCTCGCCATTCATCGCCGAGCGACATGTCCGCCAACTCGCAAAGATGATCCATACACATTGCACATCGCTGGCGTTCAAAAAGATAGTGAGAAAAAAGAAAATGTTTGATCGGATAGAGAAACCGATCAGTCCCATCCTTTAAATACGCCCGAAATCCGCAGGGCCAATCACCATCCCGATATTTTATTTCTTTCACTGTTGAAAAGTCTTTGACTCCGGCGCGCCGCAGCAAAAATTTAGTAGAGGCCATAGTCGGATTAAAACCACAGAATAGACCAATTCGAAGGACAATGCGATCCTTTAATTTGTTATTTAATCTCTCCATTAATCTCAACCCATGAAAATGACATGGTAACCCCACTACAGCGTATCGACCATTAGTATCTTTCATTATTTCCCTAAGCCCAACATTCATTGGAACCGGCAGATATTTAGACTGCTGCGCCGAGATCAAATCATCAAGCGACCTGGCTATAAAAATATCTGGTTCGAGCGGTCTATCCTGACTCATTTTAACCACCATTGCACCATCAATATCTTTATCCTTAAGAAGTTCATACAAAATCGTAGTAACCAACCCGCCGGAAGCGCCGTTGTAACGTATTTGCTTATTGGTTGAATAACCAGTATAAACTTTACGATAGACGCCATAGAGCGGGTTTTGGGGCAACTTGCCAAAAACTTGCCTTGTTAATGCATTCAAATCTAACTCTTCACCCGGACAAACCCTTAAACACTTTTTACAGTTTGTACAAACTTTTTGATTAACATCAGGGATCAGTCCTCTCCGATCACTATATTTCATTTGAATAGCATCTACCGGACAAACGGCAAAACATGTTCCGCATTGGGTACAATTGTCATTTTCCACAATGGGTTGAATATTTTTCACTATGCAAAAATCTCCTTTAAGAAACCAGCTGAATTACTGTTGTTTTGATCGAGCATGTTCCATCGATTTCACAACACACTGGTGCATCTGGTTAAAAAAAACATCATCTTTTTCAATGGACTGTCGCATCCACATCTCTAAAATGGCAAATCCCCATATTTTTCGGTAATTTGGAGATTTCCATGAGTAATAATTTTGTTTCAGTTTTTCAATTTCATCATACTTAAAAAAACCGCGACGCTCTACATTTTCACGAGACAGAACATATTCCAACATTGGCTTTAGCTCTTTTCTCAGCCAAAGTCTCAGCGGAAAAGCAAAACCGCGTTTTTCTCTATTAAGAACTTCATCTGGCAACAAGTCTTTCAAAGCTTCAATAAATATATATTTTTTTTTGCCATTTTTCATTTTCAACGTTGGTGGAATCGTTGCAACAAATTCTACTAATTTGTGATCAATCAATGGAATCCGGGTTTCCAAAGAAAATGCCATGCTCATGGCATCGACATCCCGCATCAAAACATCACCCAGATGTGTTTTAAGATCAAAAAAGGATACTTTGTTGATAAGACTACCATTTCCATTGAAGCGTTTATCATAATGTCGATAAATTTCTACAGTTTTCAGATTGCCAACTTGCTGTTTAAAATAACGCGTATAAACTTGCTGTTTTTCTTTCTCATCCAACTCCATTCTGATATTCGCATATTTGTTACTGAATGATCCATAGGCTTCAATGAATTTTTCAAAAGATTGAGTTAGAGAAAAATTTTGCAGTGACTTTAAAGCAAACGTATGTGCGCCAATGATTGTCTTGCGTAATAATGATGGCATTTTCTCCCAAATTTGATCGCGTCTGAAATATTTTTCAATAACATCAAACGTAAAATATCCAGCAAAAAGCTCATCACCGCCCTGACCGCATTGAACAACTGTAACATTTTCAGCTGCCAACTTTGAAACAAAATAACTGTTAATCGCATCTGTAGACGGTTGATCCAACAACTGTATAAAATTAGGTAGTTCATCGATGACATCTTTAGCAGTAACAATTTGCACTCGATGATTCGTCTGATATTTATTCGCTACCAGTTGGGCGAAACGAGTATCATCCCACTCTAAGCCGCCAACGTCATATCCAATAGTAAAGGTTTGTACCGGATCGGTCTGCATATCACGCATCAGTCCAACGATAATACTCGAGTCAATACCGCCGCTCAAAAAAGCTCCCAATGGAACATCACTCATCATCCGCAATTGCACCGCTTCTGTAATTAAACTTTTAATCTTATTTTTATAAAATAATTCATCACCCCCATCATTGATCTCAAATTTAACATCCCAATACTGATAAACCGATATTTGATTATTTTTTACCTCAAGAGCAGAACCACCTGGCAATGTAAAAACATCCTTGTATATCGTCATCGGGACCGGTACCGCCTGCATCGAAAGAAAATGGTGGATAGCCTCAAAATTGAGGTGAACATCATAAAGATCTGAAGCGACTATTGCCTTAAGCTCAGAAGCGAAAACAAAAGATTTTCCGATCTGAGTAAAATAGAGTGGTTTGATACGCATTCGGTCTACCGAGGCGAATAAAACTCTTTGCTTTTCGTCCCATATAGCAAAAGCAAACATCCCCCGTAAATAATCAACACAGCGAGGTCCATACTCTTCCCACAAATGAATTATTGTCTCGGTATCGCAATTACTTTTAATTTGATGTCCCTTGCGCAACAGATCTTGATTCAATTCCCGATAGTTATATATCTCTCCATTATAAACAATCCATACGCTTCTGTCTTCGTTACACATCGGTTGGTGGGCTCGTTGACTGAGGTCGATAATGCTCAATCGCCGGTGGCCCAACCCAATATTTTCTTTTATATAAACACCTTCATCATCCGGTCCGCGATGAACCATTGAATCGGCCATTTTTTTGATCCGAGTTTCAGATACTGGTTGTCCATCAAAATTAAATATACCTGCGATACCACACATATACATTCCTCGAGATTATTAAACCGCTGCTATGTTATTTTTTTTTGCCTATGCTATGGTAGATTTTCATCACCTTGTTATAATGAATCTCTGGCGAAAACTGGAGTTCTGCTTTTCTTCGAGCGTTTCTTCCAAATTGCTTTGTACGAGATGAATTGTTCAATAGACTATTAATGCAACCCGCCAGATCTAAATAGTTGCCCGCTTCAAAATGAAATCCGTTAACACCGTGATCGATAAGCTCTGGTATGCCGCCTATTTTGGCACCAATTACAGGTTTTCCCAAACAAAACGACTCATAAACTACCAAAGGAGAATTATCATAACACTCTGATGGAATAATAACAAACTTCGCATTTGCAACAAGTTTCTGCAATTTTTTTCCAGCCTGATAACCCAAAAACTCAACATTGTTTAATTGAAGGTTCCGAGAAAATGCTTCCAGGTTCTCGCGCTCTTCTCCGGTACCAATCAACAGCAATTTAGATTTCTTAACTGAAGCCATCGCCTTTAGCAATGTTTTGAGCCCCTTGGCTGCTTCAAGTCTTCCATAATAAACAAAATAATTTTCATTTTCAAAACGGGGAGGGTAATCATCGATGTTAATAGTATAGAAAATGTGTTTTACTTTTTCAGGATCAACGCCTGCCTGTATAAATTTTTCTCCCATAAATTTGCTTGGCACATGATATAGGTCAATATTGTTTTTGTAAATTTTGATCCAGCTATGCAAATAGGCTTCGAATGAAATTAATAATCCCGCCATTCTCGAATTTTTATGGCATTTTTCGATAATCGGATGATAAAAATGGCCGCCCAAACATTTTTCACAGATTTGGTTTTTACTCCAATTATACATTCTGTAATTCGGACAGATAATTTTAGATTGGTGGGCGGTTTGGAGAACAGGAATTCCGTGTTTTTTTATGGAGTGTAATATTGATGGGGATATTTGATGGTCTATCATGTGCAAATGCACAATGTCAGGTTTGACCTTATTAATCAGTTTTGCTATTCTTTCCTTTGCTTGTATG
>DSAU01000204.1 GCA_011046315.1 bacterium | reverse complement strand
GATTTATCAGAAGGGCTATATATTATTCGGCTTGTACCAGAGCCGAGTAGCCATCCGGGACCAGGATCAAGCGATTTTTGTTGAGGGTTACACCGATCTGATCAGTCTTTTCCAGGCAGGTATTCACAATGTGGTTGCGACCTCAGGAACAGCGCTTACACCTTTTCAGGCGCGGTTGATCAAACGCTATACTGAAAATGTAATCTTACTCTATGACGCCGACACGGCTGGTTCGTTAGCCGCGATTCGCGGGGCTGACATTTTTCTTGACCAGGGATTGGAAGTCAATATCGTGACCTTGCCGGCTGGCACCGATCCTGACTCCTTTATCCGCGATTACGGCGTTTCGGATTTCAAAAAACTATTGCAGCAGCCGTCATCGCTGATCCGATTCAAGATCAACATTTTGTTAAAAAAATACGACCGCTCCTCCTCCCAGGGCATGACGCAAATCATTAATGAATTGCTGTCCTCTATCCTCCGGATTAGAAACAGCATCAAACAAAATCTCGCGATCAAAGAAGTCGCCGAATATTTTTCACTGGAAGAACGGGCGCTTTTGCAGCAGATGCAAACGCTCAGCCGCTCACCGTCGGCGCAGCCCTTTTCCCGGGAACAGAAAAGTAGCCCCACCCAGACCCAGACCAAAACTAAAAGTAAATATGAAATAGCTGAAGAAGATTTGCTGCGGTTGGTTTTTTCAGATTCTAAATGGCTTACCGAAATTTTTGACTATTTAAAATTGGATGATTTTTTCGATAAAGATTATCGACAAATACTATCTTATCTGTTAAGTATCTATGATCAGGATCAGAATTTCGATCAAGCAACCGTTCTGAAGTCCGTTTCCCATCCTGATGTATCCGCCAAAATTTCCAGTCTTGTCAACCGGACAGTGGATGAATCAGTTGATCGCTGGCAGCTATTTAAAGACTGCGTAGTGATTCTGAAAAAACGACATTTGGAAAACCGGCTGCACAATCTGGCGCAACAAATTAAAAGTGCGCAGGAAAAAGAGACGGAAACTGACATCTATCTCAAACAGTATAGGCGATGTCAGCAAGAATTGAAAGCCGTCGAAGATCGAGTGTTTTTTAAAAAAGATTTCTGATTGAAAAATTTCTTGTTTTTGTGGTAGCTGCGCGGCGGTTGCTGATTAATTCCATCGGACCGGCCCGGGACGGCAATGAGGTCTGTTCAGTAACCGGCGGCGCTTTGTTTGCTTCATTTCCGCATGTGTGCGCTGCTACCTTCTCCGAGTTTGATCCTGTTATCATTCTTCAGGTCACCGCCACAATCGGCACACTAACCTATCTGCCGCGCATGGCGGGTATTTCATACAATACCCCTATCTGTTTGTTCTGCCGCTGCTGAACGTGCTTGCCATCGCAAACATTGCGCGTGAATTTTTAAGGCAAGCCTGAAGGATAACACAAAAGCACAACGGCAACTACATATAAAAAGGATCAGACATAATCGACTGATCATATCTGATCCTTTTGTTTTTTTATTTCACCAAATTACGATTACAAAAAATTTTGTTCTTTATTCCACGAAAAATAGTGTTTCATCTACAGAAATATTAAACGTCATCTCTTTGACCACACTTTCCGACTGTTTCTCGCCGTTGGCATTGCCAATGGTTTTCGCTGCCCATTTGATGCCGTCATCTGACTGATAATCAAAATACAACTGTTCGACCAGCGCCGGTCCGGTGGGCATGGTCTCCTGAAACGAAATTCCCAAGACGAGAAAAGTATTCGGATCAACGAACAGATGAAATGAATTCTCATTTTCAGTGAGCAGTAAATCCAGAGCGGGCGATTCCGCAAAAGTGGTTTCTCCGATAAATTGCACGCTGAATTGATCCAGGTTCCTGGCGATGTGAAAAATTTCACGTTTATTATTATTAATCATTGACTCGCGTTGGTTGGCAGGCAGTGGCATACTGCCCATGGAGCTTTTGAGAACACCTTTATTTCCGTTAATAATTATTGTCATTTCACCCTGCGGTGTATTGAGCAACATGAGCATTTTGTCCGGGAGAACCAGAGTGATATTTGCATCCATCTCCATCTCTCCCATCGGCGTTACCTGGGTTAGCACTATTTTTGCCTGATAATTATTGATCGCCTTTAATTTCTCGAACCCGCCCATTACGGCAAAAACCTTGTTCAGTAAACCCCTTCCAATTTCCAATGATTCGCTGGTAGCTTCGGGCTTTTCTTCGGTCGGCATTGGGATGGTAATATCGATTACATTAACTTCGCCCAAGGTGGATAGTGGTTTATCAAAATTTTGCTGATTGCCGGCAACCAGAATTTGTACGTATTCCGGTTTGAGATATTTTTGGGCAACGCGCTGAATATCGGATTTGGTCACATTTTCGACCTGACCAATAAATTTTTCGTTAAAATCGAGCGGATAGCCATGAAACGCCAGCGTCATCATTCGGTTGACAATCTTGGCTTTGCTGTCGAATTCAAAGACATAACTGTTCAGAAACTGATCTTTTGATTTTTTGAGTTCTTCATCCGACACCGGTTCTTGCATCATTCGCTTCATTTCCTCGATCATCAGTTCAATGGCATAAACCGTTGATTGCGATTTTGTCTGCGCCCCGATGCTAAATACGCCCGGTAGCTGATAATTGGTGCCGTAGACGCCCCAAACACTGTACGCCAGTCCCTCATCAGTACGAATTTTTTTAAACATCCGCTCCCACGACAAAATTCGGTTCATCACCTGCAGCGCAGCATAGTCCGGATTATTTTTCAATCCACCGATGTGACCCAGCATGATGTTGGATTGGTCAATATCTGGTTTATCCACATAGTTTACGGTGTATTGGAAATCATATTTGACTTCCGGCAAAGGTGGAATTTCTGTTTTAGCAGGCTTCCAACCGGTAAAGGCTGTTTCGATTTTCTTTATCATGTCTTTGGTTTTAAAATCTCCCCAAACCGTCATCAGCAGATTGTCAGGAGCGACAAATCTTTTATAAAAATCGACAATATCGCTTCTGGTAATGGCATCAATGGTGGCGTATTCGGTATGGCGGGCATAGGGGCTGTTTGCACCATAGATCAGCTTGTTAAATTCTCTATTGGCAATTTGCCCAACCTGATCGTTTCGACGTGAGATCTGCGACCGCGTGTTGATTTTAGCCAGTTCAATTTTTTCATCATCAAATACCGGATTTATGACTATGTCAGCGAAAATATTGAGCACCTCATCCAGGTTTTCTTTGAGCATTGAAACTGAAATAAATCCGGAGGTTGAACCGATGCCGGTTTCGATGGATGCTGCCATAGTTTCTAATTTTTTATCGATTTCATCGCCGGTTATTTTTTTAGTACCACCTGTTCGCCAGACCTGGCCTGTAATCGACGCCAGCCCGATTTTGTCCGCTGGTTCATAAACAGCGCCGGCTTTTAACATCGCGCGCATGTCGATCGTCGGATAATCACGATCTTCAACCAGAAATAATTGCATACCGTTTTTTAGAGTGATTTGCTCCACTTTTGGCATTTTGATTTCGTTTAATTTAGGAAAATCAAACTTATCCTTGGGGCTTTTTTGAGCGAGCGCAAGGTTGCTCAGCAATATTAAGCAAATAAATATTAAGCCGGTTGACATTAACTTGTTATTTATTCTCATCTTTAAATCCTCTATATTTTTTGATCTGTTTAAAAATGATCGATTAATTTACAAATTTCAACTTTCAGATTTTTCAAACGAAAGCCTATTCAGCCGCATCTTCGGGAATGATTTCTCCGATGGTTCGGTTTTTGTTAACCAGATATTTATTGGCGACCCGTTTTACATCGGCTGCAGTGATTTTATCAATCGCTTCAATTTGATCAAAAGTCACTCGCCAATCTCCGTGAACCTCGGCATAGTGCGTCAAAGTAGCCGCCATTCCGGAATTTGACTTCATCTGACTGATGATAACTTTTTTCTGAGATTGTTTAAATTTTGTCAATTCGCTTTCGGTGACCGATTCCTGTTTTATCTTTTCAATTTCCCGATCCATTAATTGCAAGCATTCTTCAGAGGTGCGATCTTTGGCAGCCATACTGAAAAATGCGATCAGGTTCGGGTATTTGCTACCCGGAAAGCCGTTGAAACAACCGGTCTGAATGGCTGCCTTTTCCTGCTTCACCATGACCTCCCATAGCCTGGACGATCTTCCCTGCCCGAGAATGTTGGCGAGTGCCTCCAGTGCAGCGTCATCTTCATTTGTCTCTGCTGGGCGATGGTAGCCCACAAGCAAAATGGGCTGCGATTTCGCTTCAACCTTAACATATCTCTCGCCCCATTGTTCCGGCTCCTGGGTACGAACCGGCTCCGG
>DSAU01000106.1 GCA_011046315.1 bacterium | reverse complement strand
TTGTGGTGTTGTTTCAATGCCTCTTTGAACTAACACCATGATTCATCATGGTGGTTACAGCATTAACGAAACATATCCAAAGCCGTTTTAACGGCTTCTTAATAACCCCGTGATCGGTTACCGATCATCTGGTTCAACTGGCATTGAAATCTCACATTAAGATATAAAAATAATCTAAGTTTTGCAACAACTTTGTGAAATTTTTAAAAATATCATTGCCAAAGGAAGTACCAATTTTGAAAACGTTTAATTAGGGAACATTGATTCATGATAACACATTTAGGAGCGCAGCCGGCGGATTTATAGATTATTTAAGTAATTGATTTAGCAATGTTTATTTGATTGGTGGAGTTTGAGGGTTCACTGGTATAATATTTGCATTTTTGAAGTACAATGTATTAAAAACAAATAAAATAGTAAACCACTTGCCCTGTTTGCCGCCTAAATTTGTGTTGTTACTTAAATTTTTTTTAAAAATTGAAGGAATGTTTTATGGAAAATTCTGAAGGACGCCTCCTCCAGAATAAATACGAGATTGTTTCTCAAATTACAAAAGGAGGATTTGGGATTGTTTATTTCGGTATTGATCGAATTTTTGAAAAACCGGTCGCTATCAAAGCAATTGATCCCGCCCTGCTCAATGACGCCAAATTTGTCGATCTGTTTCTTCAGGAAGCAAAGAATGCTGCCAAGTTGAGCCACCACAACATTGTCCACATTTTTGATCTGATCAGGAATGAAGAAGGGCAATTTTTCATTATTATGGAGTTCATCCAGGGATTTGATCTGGGGCGGATTTTACGTCAGTGTCAAAAAAAGTCTGTCCGTCTGCCAATCGACCTCTCAGTTTTTATCATCAAAGAAGTTTGCAAGGCGCTGGAATATGCTCATAACAAACGCGATATGCTCACCAATAAACCTTTGAAAATGGTGCATCAGGATCTATCTCCGTCAAATCTGATGATCTCGCTGTCTGGTCAGGTCAAGTTGATCGACTTCGGTCTTGCCAAAATAAGGCTTCAGCATCGAGAGCATGACCAGGTGGTGTTGTCAGGTAAAGTACCATACCTGGCGCCGGAACTGTTTAATAATGTCATGGCTGACCGTCGGAGCGACATCTTTTCCCTGGGTGCAATTTTTTATGAAATGCTTACTGGAGAAAGGCTCATCCAAACCACGGATCCAAAAGAGGCGCACAATCTGTTTAAAAAATTCAAATTGGACCCGAAAATTTTGGCTGAACATGATACGCCTGAGCCATTGCAGAAAGTTCTGGTTAAGATGCTCCAAAAAAATTGTGAAGATCGATATTTTGGCGCAAACGGTGTTTATCTTGATTTGATTGAATTTCTGATGTCCAGTTCACATACCGTGGAACTGTCCGAAGAGCTCGGCGAATACCTGCGCGAGCTTTATCGGGAAGAAATGGCAGACCAGAAACAGAGCGAGCAGTCTGAATCCATTCAATCGCCTGCTAACGAAGTCCCTTCGCAGCAGACTTCAATAACAGATGATTCGCTCTCTTTAGCCACAACATCAGGCGATTTGTCAGCTAAAGTTGAGACGAAGCAAAAAACAGAGAACAATGATCTGGAAATTATTTTGCAGGATATCGAATCCAGGTTTTCGACATCAAAAAAAATGAGCATTGTATCACCGTCTACTGCGGCTGGTAAAAATACTATCAAACCAAAACATCCCAAGGCTTCAGCGATAGATCGTGAGCCGCAACAGCTATCACCAACCCCGGTACAGGAGAAGATTAAATTAAACGGTGATGAAGACGATGATTTAAAAACAGTTATTGACGTGATGCGTCTTTCTGCCAGGACTCACCAGAAGTCGGTTAAGTATGTGGTTGCGATTGCGATTATCTTGCTGTTGACATTTTTGTCATTGGATTTTACTTTTCGACTAACACCACTGGGAACTTACTTTAACAATCAAATTTTTCCACCTGTAATCAGTATTGATACAGTTCCTCAAGGCGCCATGGTTTATTTGAATTCCAAACGGGTTGCGGGGAAAACGCCGTTGTCTATCTCGAAAATTGACCCCGGTGTACACAAATTAACATTGACATATGCCGGCTTCGGCCCAATCGTAAAATCGATTCACGTTCCTGCCAAAGGCAGAGCCAACATTACCGGGGAAGCTGGTGCAGTCAATGGGCTTGTCTATTTATTTTGCTTTAAGTCACAAATTGAGCTAAACTCCAACCCGACTGGCGCCACGGTTTATTTGAATAACGTCAAATTTCCCCAAAAAACACCCACAAAAATCAATTGGGAAACCGGTGAGGCGCTGGAAATTGAAATGGAACAGGAAGGCTTTGGCAAAATTTCTGGTTTAACGTTAAACACCCTCGAAAGCTCGGTGAAAATAGATGATGAACGGCTCTGGAGCTTTGAGCAGATCGATGGTTCGTCCAAGAAATACATCGTTGAAGGCAAGTTCAAAAAACATATTGAGCTTTCAACAATACCGGATGGCGTCTCCTGGTTTGTTAACGGAGCGAAAACACCAACCGGTAATGCTGAAGACTCGAATTTATTAAGCTTGCCGTTTGGGAAACATGATATCCTTTTTAAAAAGGATGGATTCAATGATAAGTTGATTTCATTATCTGTTGATCGGGATGCGCCCGCCAAACTTGCCATCATCCTGGATCGTACCATTCGATTCGACGCCAGAGAAGTCGGAGCAACCGACTCCAGCCATATCAAGGCGCGTATATCGAGATACATCGCCAATGGCAGGCAGTATCGGATTAATAAAGAAACGCCATGCGAACTATCGCTTCCCGCGGTCGAGACCAGGGTTTTCTTTGAAAAAGAGGGCTACGGAGAATCGGTGGTCACGGTATTTCCAACCGATAAGGAGATTGTTGTTGTCATGTCGAGAACCGCTCTGGATATTGAGGTTGTTGTCAATGATGCGCTGACCGGTTTGCCGATCCCTGACGCTGAAATTTATTATCAGCTATTACCGAACGCGGAAACCAGTCAGGCTTTGTTTGGAAAGACTAACGAAAATGGAAAATACGCCAGCGCTGTCAAGCCCGGAAAACACAATTTTCTGGTTAAAAAAGAGGGCTACTATGATAAACAACTGGCATTGGATACCGCCAACGGAGATAGAAAATTGGAGTTTAAATTGATCATTCACTAATCAATACCACCGAGTCGAATTTGCCAATTAAACTATCAACGCAAAATTGAACCGGACGTAACAGCTTTTTATCTTATTTGGAGTCAAATATGTCAAAAATCGTTGTCAAAAGGAAAGCGGAAATTTATAAAGAACTGCTGTTAAGGCAATCTCAGAGTCGAATTTCAGTTGGTTCGGATGGAGACAACGATCTCATTATCTCTGATAAGAAGGTTTCCGGGCATCATTTGGTTATCGAAAGAGAAGGTAGGCGCTATTTTGTAACGGATTTGAATAGTGCTTTCGGAACTCGTGTGAATGGCAAGCCGATAGAACAAAAAATGCGCATAAGCAGCGGAGATGAAATTTTATTAGGTGATCATAGATTGATATTTGAAAACATTCTGTACGAAAATAGCGGACAGGTTGATGAAAAACCAACAACGGATCTGAACGAAATTTCTGATGATCTTGTCGAACTGGAAATCGGAGTGAAGGCGAATAATAAGGCTGAGCCCAAGTCCAGAGCGAGCGATTCAAGCTCTCCGACAACGAATCTGCCCCAACCCAGTGTTGAAGATGCCGGAAAACAACCGGTAGTGCATTATTTGATTGCAATTTATGGCCCGTTAATGGGGAAAAAATATCGTCTTAATTTTGGTGTAACCCGCATCGGAAGGGATAAGGAGCTGAATGATATCGTTATCAACCAAAATTCCGTTGGCGAGGCTGATACCAGCATTTCCCGGCGACATGCCACGATCATTTTTGAGCATGACAATTTTTTTATTCTTGACAAAAGAAGCAAAACCCGAACCCGACTCAATCGCTACCAATTGAAAGAAGACGAGCTGCGGCAACTATCCCCCGGCGATGAAATAGAAATTGTCAGTGATAAAGAGAGCACAATTTTTCGCTTCGTGGCCGAAGGGCAAGAGAATAATAACAGGCCGCAAAAATCAGGATATTGGTGGATTCGAAATCGGCGTCGATTGGGGAGTTTTGTTAGTCTTCTGCTGGGCGCTGCGGCGGTACTGGCAGCGGTTTATATGTTTGGTAAGTTGATGATTCTGATACAAAAGCCGGTGAATAATGATTTTGCCGAATCGATTTTTTATGCGGAAACGAATGTCGATGAAATATTTTTAACGCCCGACGAAGCTACACAAAATATGACGGGATTGACGCCTGGTATCGCTGATCT
>DSAU01000462.1 GCA_011046315.1 bacterium | reverse complement strand
ATCTTCAGGAGATTCCGGCTAAAAACATGCCGGAATGACATTATTAGTTAAGAGTGCTGAACTATTACGAGAATTTTACAATAATGCGATGTCCTTCATAAATCTTTCAAATAATCCCGGGATTCTGGTTAATTATTCAAATGGAACCGGGCCTGATTTTAATATCATTTTTGGTATATTTCGATGGTTGATGTCACCGGTCTGCTGTTTCAGCAATTGTCTTTCCAGACGGCGTAATTTTGACAGCCCGATAGCGGTTAAGATATCCTCAGCCGGATAACAATGAATTTTAATCCACATCTCTTCCGCATCCCTTTTGTGGTACAACTGGCTGTCAGCAAACAGCCGCTCAACTTGTTGAAAGGTTAAATTCTGCTGATAATAGCTTATTTCAACCAACGCATTAAAATAGATTTGAGCGATTTTTTTCATGGCGGTAAATCTAAGCTCCGGCTTATAGCCACCGTATCCCATTTGGATCAACTTCTGTGCAAAATAGATGGGCCAACCTCTCATCAGGACCGGATCAGGAAAAAATATCGCTGCTTCAGCTATCTCTTTTTTAAGCTGAGACCAGTAGTTGATATGCAGCGGCAGCGCCTCGGTTAAAATCATCCACACTAAAGTCGATTTGTTAAAAGCGCGCAGCAGCGCCAGTTGCTGAAATAAATCCATTTCCGAGGTGACCGATTGAACGCGACAAACAAACACTGGCATCTTCTCGAAAATTCCGGAATGTTCAAGCATGAGAAGCTTTCCCGGCGTCATCAATGCATGATGTTGGGTTTCAAATCGAAGCTGATAATCCACCGGAATATGCAAATTGGCAATATCGTCAAGAAACCGTTTAACATGATTTTCGGTCTGCCAGCAAAGATCAAAAATCTGATCCTTGCGCGGCATGTCTTTCTCAATCTCATCGTTCAATCTTTTTAACAGTTGTTTATTATTGAGTTTGGCGGCTGATTTTCGATAATAGCTTTGGGCAAGCTGCGCCATCTGTTCAACCATTACATCGATTTCATTTTCAAATTGTTGAGCCAGCGAATCCATTGGGATTGCTTCACCGGTCATGATGTTTAAATAAAGTTGAAATTGTTGAGAGGAAAAAAAGCCGGAATCAGCGCCTGACGCACTAAATTTGGTTTTTAGAAAAGTTTCAAATCGCAGCAGTGAATCCAGCGCCCAATCGGCGTAGCGTTTAATGCTGTCGCTCAAAGCATCACTGTATATTTCTTTGGCAACTTGAAAGCCGATGATCGGTTCTAACTGCTGCACCTGGCTCAACGCCCGGTCGAGATTTACCCGATCGATGCTGGTTAGATTCTGTTTTGCTTTGCTAAAAAAAACAGGAATGGCATGTATTCTGGCGATTAAATTCTGATCGCGTTCCACACCGGAATCTGTCGCCACAGTGGTCAATCCATTGACAGCCTGGTAAATTTGTTCGGTGTAAAAGACAGCGTCTTTTTGCCATCTTTTCCATTCCTTAAGTTCAAATAATTTCTGATTTACTTTCTTATCAATAACAGAGAGATTTTGTCGCTGACGCTGCGAAATTCGATTGATGTCAATTTTATGAATACGCGCAGAAAAGGAATTGAGCTGATCCTTCCACTGCGCCACTGCCAGCGAATCGATAGTTTCCAGCTTGTCGTCAAATTTGTGGATGCCCATCGCAGTGGCTTCACTCGGAAAATTTCGGGCGTACCAGTCGATAAAATCATCTACAAGGTGAGAAGCGCGTCGGTTTTCCAAATAGCCGCTGCAATTCAGTGAGATTATCCCGGGCAGGATAATCACCAAAAAAAGCAACCAATAATTTAGTTTGGCTAAAAACGTGACCCTCACTATTGCCTCCGTAATGTGATAAATTTTGAGGAAATTATTTCAATCTACGGATCAGTATCACCAGATTGCCTGGCAGTTCAACCTGCACCACTATTGAAACATACTCACATCCCCTTTGCCCACCCGCAATATTTGGAAGTTGTCATTGTCGGTCAGATCGATCACACTGGAGGCGCTATGACCGAGCTCTCCCCCGTCGATAATCACGTTGAGTTGATGACCCAGTCGAATATCGATTTCCTGGGGATCGGTAAAAATATCGTATTCCCCGAAACTGGCGCTGGTGCTAACGATCGGATGTCCCAATTCTTGTAACAACGCCAGACAGATGTTATTGTTCGGCACCCGGATTCCCACGGACTTTCGTTTGCTCACCATCAATTTGGGAACCAATCGTGTTGCCTTAAGAATAAACGTGTAGGGTCCGGGCAACAGATGGCGCATGACTTTATAGGCCCGGTTCGAGACCATTGCATATTTGCTGATATCCTTCAAATCAGGGCAAATAAAGCTCAATGGCGACTTGTGCGCCTTTCCTTTAATGAGTCGGATGCGGTCGATGGCTTTTTTATCAAAGATATCGCAGCCGATGCCGTATACCGTATCGGTGGGATAGGCAATCACACCGCCTTTGCGCAATTCATCAACCACCTTGCTGATCAACCGCTCTTGAGGATTATCCGGATTTATTTGATAAATTATTGCCATACTGATGACCTGTGTTATTTTTTTGGAAGCTGCTTTTTTTGATCTTTAAAATGCGATTTATCTTTTTGGTAATCCTTTTTTGGGGTGACATTTTTTTTCTGACGATTGGCTATTCCCTTCATTATTTTCCTCAAGTCTGTTTATTTTGAAAAAAATGGTTTCCACTTTGAGTCTTCAGGTGGCGCTTGCAGCAGACTGATGACAATCAAACAAAGCAGCGACACCGCCAGAGCCGGATAAATCGCTGGCAAACCGAATAAAAACTCTCCCTGTATTTTACGGACAATTTCCCAGACCACGGTAACGATCATTCCCCCCAGAATCGAAGCCACACCAGCGCTGGCAGTTGCCCGTTTCCAGAAAAAAGTCGCCAGCAACGCCGGGGTCAATCCGGCGCCGTAAACCGTGTAAGCTGCGTAGGCGGCGTCCAGAATTCGCGGAAAAAATTGCATCAGCGCGTACGCCATTAATCCCAACACGATAACCACCAATCTGGAGTACGCCACCATTTTTTTGTCGGACAGCTCCGGATTGACAAAGCGTTGATAAATATCGCGCATCACGTTTGTCGCCGGCACCAGTAAAAAACTGTTGGCTGTGGAAATGATGATGGCGACAATTGCTGCAATCAGCAAACAGCCAACCGCTACCGGCATTCCCTGGTGAGCGACCAGCACGATTATTTTTCCAGCCTCAGTTACCGATAAATTTTTGAAATAGCTGCTACCGATGACTGCCAGGCTTTGCAGCGCCACGCCGATCAGGATCACGCCAATGACCCAGCCGATGACCGACTTTTTGGCTTCGCCGGGATTTTTAGCAGAGTAGAATCGCTGGTACATATTTCCGTTGCCCATCGCCAGCAGCAACGTGGGTACAAAAAATCCCAGCGCTTTCACCAGCGACATATTTCCCAATATCGGATGTTCTCGCGGCGTTACATTTTCAACAATGTACTCGATGCCGCCGACATGGTGAATTAGAAACGGAATCGCTACAAACACTCCGGTCAAAATTAAAATGCCATTGATAACATCCATGTAGGCAATGGAAAGCATGCCGGCAGTCAATGTATAAAGGATAACAAAGGTCGCCACCAAAATCATTGCGGTTTCCACCGGAATTGCACCGTTGCTGATCAACGGAAACGAAATGATTCCATCGAATAAACTCAAATCATAGCTTGTTCCCGCCGGGAACATCCCTTCCGAAATAGTATTCAAGACCCAACCGCCGCCGCGAAATTGATAGCTGACGATGGTTACATAAGCAATGATGGTGGTGATGGTTGCCAGCAAGCGCGCCCATTTATTATAACGAACTTCAAGGATATCTGGTACCGTATATTGACCAAATGTGCGCACCCTGCCCGCAATAAAAAAAACCACGATTATACCCAGCCAACCACCGGCGCTGCCGATTAACGAAGAATAGCCGTGGTGATAGCTGAGATCAGAAACGCTAAAAATATCACCGGAACCGATCCAGGTCGCCAGCAATGTGCCCACTAAAATTGGCGCCGTCAGCTTTCGTCCGGCGACCATGAAATCCTCCTGGTTCTTGACGCGAAACGAAAGTATCGCTCCCACCGAAACCAGAATAACCAGATAAACTGCAATGGTGATCAAATAAATCATATTCGCCTGCCACATCCGATTGTTCAAATGGTTGATTTTAATTAAGTGTTAAAAATATATAATTTTATTTAAAAAGTCAAGTTTAATTCTTAAAAAAAAGTAAAACCTCAATCGTGGGTAGAAAAACCGCTGAAGCGGTTCATCTCTATATATTGATCTACCTTGCACCACAATAAATTGTGGTGT
>DSAU01000458.1 GCA_011046315.1 bacterium | reverse complement strand
GCTATTTTACAATTATAACAATTATATTGGAAGAGATGTTCGTCGGGATGACAATCCATAAACAATAAATTACTACCAAATTTTAACCATCAATAATAAATCCCAAAACCCAAGCCAAGCTGCTTTATCTTTTAACCCAGCACTCACCAATCACTACTAACCGCTATCTGCTTCCGGTACAAACCCTGCCTGCCGAATTAACTCTTCCTGCGTTACCATCCCGCTAAGCTGGACAATTCTACCTTTATCCAGCACAACAATTTCATCCGCCACAGAAACCTTGGACAGACGGTGAGCAATGATAAAACTGGATTTACCGTTTGCAATAATTAGCCAGATCATTACATCGATTGTCCCTGACAAAGCAATGCCATCAGTTTACCTTTCAGCCGATACTCAAAGTTTTACCCAAAATCAGAAAAATCCCTTGACAAATAAAGGGAAAATTGGTATAATATATCAAGCTCAACTATCCAAATTTGGTCAATAGAACATTTACGGCACAATTTTAATGATCGTTAAACAAAAGCGATAAAAATCGACATTAAACAATTTAGCCGCTCTTAAATGAATCATGTCTATCAATCGAAGAAAATTCGTAAAAAAAACCATTCACGCTGGCGGAGCATTTTATTTCGGCATGTTGCCCGGCTGCCGCGGCGATGATTTTCAACCAACTGCGATTCAGGCAAACCGTTCCACCGTGGTCGAGGCTGTCAGTCCATCAATCCGGGACGGTAATGGTAAATTAATCGGCGATCAGGTCCATCGGTTGTTAAACAACGCCATGGAAAATCTGCTACAGACGACTAATGCAGCGCATGCCTGGAAAAAATTGTTTGGTAAGGATGATGTGGTTGGTATTAAAATCAATTGTTTGGCGGGACGTGGTATGTCAACCCATCAGGAGTTGGTCGAGGCAATTGTCGAAGGTTTGAAATCAGCCGATTTGCCCGAGCGAAACATCATCATCTGGGATCGATCCAATCGCGATTTGCACAAGGCGGGTTATCAGATCAAAACCGGACGCAATCAATTGAGATGTTTGGGAAATGACTATTCCGGTTACACTCGCGAGATTTACGAATTTGGCGCTGTGGGAAGTTCGCTGAGCCGGATTTTAGTCGATCAGTGCAGCGCGATTATCAATGTGCCCATTGTGAAAGATCACGGCATTGTCGGAATTACCAATGCGTTGAAAAATTATTTTGGTGCAATTCACAATCCCAACAAATATCACGACAATTGCGGCGACCCATTCATCGCCGATGTGTACATGTTGCCTCATATCCGAAAAAAGAACCGACTCATTATCAGTGATTTACTCACCGCCCAGTATGAAGGCGGGCCGCCATTTATGCCGCAATGGTCGTGGGATCACAACGGGATTCTGGTTGGCTTTGATCCGGTGGCGATGGACACGCTGGCATGGACGAAGATTGAACAGAAACGGCGGGAACATAACCTGCCAACCTTAAAAGCTGCGGGTCGCGAACCGACCTACATTGCCACTGCGGCTGATGAGCACCATCAATTAGGAACTAATAATTTAAAGCAAATTAAGCTGGTTAAAATTTGAACCATGGAAAAAAAATCTCATATTTCTCGAAGAACTTTTCTTGAGTCATGCATCGGAGCCGGCGCTGCTGGAATGGCGCTTTATCCGTTGATGAGAACCGGATCAGCAATTGCCGCCCAACAGCAATCTGAATTTGATCGGGAAGCCCGTTACTACGAAAAATTAGCTCATCGGAAAATCAAATGTGTGCTCTGCCCCCGCGAGTGTGTCATTGACGATCAGGAAACCGGCTATTGTGGCGTCCGTGAAAATCGCGGCGGAACCTATTATACATTAGTCTACGGACGCGCTTGCAGCGCCAATGTGGATCCGATTGAGAAAAAACCGTTGTTTCATTTTCTGCCCGGCAGCGGGAGTTTTTCAATTGCAACCGCCGGCTGCAATGTGTTATGTAAATTTTGCCAAAATTGGCAGATCTCTCAGGCAAGACCGGAACAAATCCAAAATTACCGTCTCTTTCCTAATGATGTGGCAGAATATGCAATAAAAAGTAATTGCCGTTCGATTGCCTACACTTATAGCGAGCCGGTGATTTTCACGGAATATATGTATGATTGCGCTGAAGCCGGACGCCCAAAAAACATCCGCAGTGTGATGATCAGCAACGGTTATATTAATCCGGAACCGATGCGTGATTTGTGTGGGGTGCTGGATGCAGTCAAGATCGATCTCAAAGCCTTTACCGAAAAATTTTATCGGGAGTGGGTCGCGGGTGAACTGCAGCCGGTTTTGAATACGCTGGTTTTGCTAAAAAAACTTGACATGTGGACCGAGATTGTTTACCTGATTATCCCGACGCTGAATGATGATCCTAAAGAGATCAAACAAATGAGTCAGTGGATCGTTGCTAAGCTGGGGCCCGATGTACCGATTCATTTTTCGAGATTTCATCCGGTTTATCGATTGAAAAATCTACCGCCCACGCCGACCAAGTCATTGGAAATCGCGAGAAATATCGCACTGGATGCGGGTATTCATTACGCCTACATCGGAAATGTTCCGGGGCACGAAGGCGAAAATACATTTTGTCACGGATGTGGGAAATTGATCATCCGGCGGCTTGGTTATCAAATTGCCGAAAATCATCTTAGCCCAGATGGCAGGTGTCATTTTTGTCAAACTAAAATTCCCGGTATTTGGAAATAATGTTAAAGGAAAGTTGTCATGCAGCTATCTAAAATTTTATTAGCTTTTCAATTGAGTTCTGTATTTTTATTTTTAAACTGTAACGCTCAACCGAATAGGGAAGGTGAGAACAAAACCATGAATCCACAAGAAATCAGAAAAGCGGTGGTGGCTGGGAGCTGGTACAGTGGCGACCCGGTTCAACTCCGCAAAGAAATTACTGAATATCTCGACAATACCAAAATCGCACAGATCAAAGGAGAAATCCTCGCACTGGTATCGCCACATGCCGGATATGTTTATTCCGGTTTTACGGCGGCGAACGCTTATAAGCAGGTCCAGGGAAAAAGCTATGACGCGGTCATCGTGATTGCGCCCAGCCATCGCGAAATGTTTCAGGGGGTATCGGTATATAATAAAGATGGTTATGAAACGCCGCTCGGAATCGTACCTGTCCACCAGGAAATTGCTAACGCCATCATCGATTACCACCAATCGATTCGGTTTACTATGGAGGGACATCGGGAGGAACATTCGCTGGAAATTCAGTTGCCCTTTTTGCAGGTGGCAATACCCGATTTGAAAATCGTTCCCATTGTTTTTTGGGACCATTCGTGGAAAAATTGTCAGCTTATCGCCGAGGCAATCACCAGGGCTGTGCAGGATCGAAAAGTACTCATCGTCGCCAGCAGTGATTTTTATCACGGAAACTCCTATCAAGATTGTAAAAAATGGGATAATCGGACCCTAAAACAAATAGTCGAAATGAATCCCAAAAAGCTGTGTAGCGGATTTGAAAGGCAGCATCTGATGGCTTGCGGTGGGGGAGGTATTGTCGTGGCTCAGCAAGTTGCCATTGATCTTGGCGCCGATAAAACCGAAGTCCTATTTCAGACTAATTCCAACGATGTTACTGGTAGTCGGGGGGGCTATGTCGTTGGTTATGCGGCGGTGGTTATTTATAAAAGCAGTGATGTTGATGAAAAACCAAAACTCGGAGCGGACAGCGAATTATCTGATGAACAAAAAACCACGCTTTTAAAAATCGCCAGACAAACGATTCGCAACCTGCTCGATGGGAAAAAACCGCCTGAAGCCGAATTTAAATTTCCGATATTTAAAGAAAAACGTGGCGCTTTTGTCACTTTGAATAAACAGGGAATGTTGCGCGGTTGTATCGGATATGTGCAGGCTTTCAAATCACTTGAAGAAACAATAATTGAAATGGCGCAAGCTGCGGCATTTCGCGATCCCAGGTTCTCGCCGCTGCAGAAGGACGAATTTGACGAGCTGGAAATTGAGATATCAGTGTTGACTCCGATTCGGGAGATTGAAAATGTGGATGAGATTGAAGTGGGTAAACACGGAATAATCATTGAACGAGGGAACAATAGCGGTTTACTGCTGCCACAGGTCGCGGTTGAATATGGATGGGATCGGGACACTTTTTTGGAGCATACCTGCCAAAAAGCGGGTTTATCCTCTGATATCTGGAAAAAAGCTGGAACAAAGATTAAGATTTTTTCTGCTGATGTTTTTCATGAGGGTGAGTAGTTTGATAGCGGACCTAAAACCTCAGTGTAACAGTTCACCTGTCATTCCGGCTGGAGCGAAGCGGAATGCCGGAATCTCAATAATAGAACTTTTAAATATTAATTTGCACATATATTCAGGAGATTC
>DSAU01000352.1 GCA_011046315.1 bacterium | reverse complement strand
GGGATGGTTAATTATTTTTTGAGATAATTTTCCAGGCGATCCATCCCGATCTCGATATTTTCAAGTGAATTGGCGTATGAAAACCTGAGGTAACCTTCGCCATTATCGCCAAAATCAATACCCGGTGTGACGGCGACCTTTGCCTTTTTTAGCAGCTCTAAAGCAAAGCGGTACGACTCATTGCAGAACATTTTTGCGCTGGCGAAAATGTAAAATGCGCCGCGCGGTTCCACAGCAATGGTAAAACTGATGTTACGTAAACACTTTATCATATATTGCCGACGCTGGTTATAAGTTGAAACCATCTGCTCAATTTCGGGATGGGTTTGGGTCAAAGCCGCCACACCCCCCATTGTACAAATGAATTGGCGCAAATAAACAAATTCTGCTGCAGTTTTTGAATCGGGCGGATCAGTTCCAACGGCGCAATCAAATATCCCAGCCGCCATCCGGTCATGGCGAATAATTTAGAAAACCCGTTTAAAACGATCGCATTCGAAGTAAACTCCAAAATCGAATGCGCTCTTTCACCATAAACCAATCCGTGATAGATTTCATCTGAGATCACCAGCTTATCAAGCGCGGCGATGGCTTTCATTTTATCCGCTGAAAGGAGCGTGCCGGTGTGATTTGATGGCGAATTGATCATGATGGCTTTGGTTCTCGAGTCGATATTTTGCCGGATTTGGTCGGGATCATACTGAAAACCATCCTCTTGGTAGACATTGACACATTTGAAGCGGGCATTTAAATAGGTCAGAAAATTTTTATAGCAGGCGTAGCTGGGATTGGCGCCGATAAAGTTGTCGCCTGAATTAAGCAGGATTGACAACACCAGCAACAACGCCGGCGAGGTTCCGGAGGTAACGACAACCTGTTGCGGAGAAACGGAAACGCGATAATTTACTGAATAATAGCGGGCAATCGCCTCGCGCAACGGCAGAATTCCCAGGCTATGGGTGTAATGGGTATCGCCACGATCCAAAGATTCTTTAGCAGCATCGATAATGCGTTGCGGCGTTTCAAAGTCCGGTTCGCCGATCTCCAGATGGATGATGTGATCCCCCTGCTGTTCCAACTGTTTCGCGCGTTCGAGAATCTCCATCACAATAAAAGGAGAAATTTTTTGACAACAGTCGGAAATCATAGGTTCACCCCCTGTGTGTTGTGAACAATGAAATTGTTATTTTTTTAGAATTCCGGATTCAGGTAAAAATAGCCATTATTAAACAAACAATGTACTTTGCCCTGCAACTTCCAGTCGTGAAACGGAGTGTTGCGGGACCTTGATTTAAATTTGGTTTTGTCAACTGTCCATTCGATATCCGGATCGATAATTGTGAGATTGGCGACTACATCTGGTTTAATTTCCGGCGCTTCCAGCCCCAGTATCCGGTAGGGATTGGCGCTCATTTTTTCGACCAGTTGCCCCCAGTTAAAAATTCCCGGTTTTATCAATTGTTTAATGGCAAGCCCCAGCGCAGTTTCAAGCCCCAAAATGCCGAACGGCGCTGCGGAAAATTCCGTATCTTTTTCCTCGATCGAATGCGGCGCGTGGTCGGTGGCAATGGCGTCGATCACGCCTTCTTTCAATCCCGCTATGATTGCGTTCACATGTTCCGGGCTGCGCAGCGGCGGATTCATCTTGAAATTGGCATCAAAGCTGCTGACAGCTTCATCGGTTAAAGTAAAATGATGAGGCGTCGCCTCAGCAGTAACGGCCAGGCCTTTGTCTTTTGCCCTTCGCACCAGTTCTACAGCGCCGGCTGTCGAAATGTGGGCGATGTGCATTTTACTCCGCGTATATTCGGCCAACAATATATTTCGTGCCACGACAATATCTTCAGCAATCGCCGGAATTCCGGGTAAACCCAGATTGCTGGAAACGAAACCCTCATGCATGTCCCCACCATAAGCAAGAAACGGATCCTCACAATGCTCAATAATCGGGACGTCGAACATTTGAGCGTATTCCAACGCGCGGCGCAGCATCAAGCTGTCTAACACCGATTTGCCGTCATCCGAGAAAGCAACCACCCCGGCTTCAATTAATTCAGCCATGTCCACCAGTTCTTTGCCCAGTTGCCGGCGGGTGATCGCCGCGATTGGGTGTACTGTGATCAAATGGTCCCGCAGTTCATCCTTGATAAATTCCACAATTTCCTGATTATCAGTAACCGGGTCTGTATTGGGCATGGTTGCTACCGCGGTAAAGCCGCCGGCCATGGCTGCTGCCGCGCCGCTGCGCAGGGTTTCCTCATCCTCTCTGCCCGGTTCACGAAAATGAACATGCATGTCAAAAAAACCGGGTAAAACCAATTTTCCGGCCAGCTCTATCTGCTCCCCAGCAAAATCGTCAGTTGCTTCATTGGGAGATGCGATTGAACGGATTTTTCCGTCAATGATAAGCACGTCAAATTTTTTTCTTTCATCATAATTATGTCCGATCAGCGTCGCATTCTTCAGCAAAATTTTCTTCGCAAAACGGAATGTGGGAGGGGCGCTGTTTCGGCAAAAAGTCTGACTCTTTGTTAACGATTTTTTCATGGTTGATTCGACCTTTTTCGTTTACGTTACTAACGCATCAATGCGATTTGTTTTCACCACTTAATAGATAAAGCACAGCCATTCGAATAGCCACACCATTGGTTACCTGATTTAAAATTACGGAATATTGAGCGTCGTCAGCAAGGTCGCTGTCCAGCTCGATGCCGCGGTTGATGGGTCCCGGGTGCATAATAGTGATGTCGCGTTTGATGCGTTCCAGCCGCTCCCGGGTGATTCCAAAATAATTGTGATATTCGCGCAGTGAGGGGAAAAAATTTTGCGCCTGTCTTTCCAGTTGAATGCGCAGCACCATCAAAATGTCAGCCCAGGCAATGGTTTGGTCAACATCGTTAAAAATGTTTACTTTCCATTTTTCAGCTTCAAAGGGAATGAGTGTGCGAGGGGCGCAAATTGCAACTTCAGCGCCCATTGTTTTCAGACCAAAAATATTGGAACGCGCCACCCGGGAATGTAAAATATCACCGACAATTGCCACTTTGAGACCTTTAAAATTATTAAAACGTTCTCGTATTGTCAACATATCCAGTAGCGCCTGGGTCGGATGTTCATGCCAGCCGTCGCCGGCATTGATTACCGTCCCTTTGATGCAACGGCTTAAATAGTGCGCCGCGCCGGCAGCGCCGTGGCGGATTACCACCATGTCAACTTTCATAGCCTCGATGTTCTGGGCGGTATCGCGGAGGCTTTCTCCTTTCTTGACTGAAGACGTCGACGCTGAAAAATTGAGCGTGTCAGCGGATAACCGTTTTTCAGCCAGTTCAAATGAAAAACGGGTTCGGGTTGAGGATTCATAAAAAAGATTGACAATGGTTTTCCCGCGTAAGGTGGGCACTTTGGGAATGGGGCGTTCCAATACTTCCTTGAACGATTCAGCAGTATCCAAAATCAATTTGATCTCTTCAGCGCTGACGTGCTCAAGGCCTAACAAGTGCTTGCGGTTAAAATTCATTTTTGCGTCTTTTTCCTTTGTTGGATATTGGTCTGTTTTTTTGTCAGTTAATCATTGAAATGCAAACTTAGATCTTTTTGAATAAAATCAACCTTTGATCAACGAAACAACATCAAATACTAAACTGAATATATCGTGTCACTATCTGCCGGGCTTTCCACTAACAGGACGCAGTCCTCGTCATCAATTTCTTTCATCTTTACCTGAATTTCCTCACCAATCGAGGTGGGGATGTTTTTTCCGACATAGTCCGGCTTGATCGGTAGCTGGCGATGTCCCCGGTCAACCAGCACCGCCAATTGAATCTGTTGCGGTCTGCCGAAGGAAATCAACGCCTCGAGCGCAGCGCGGGTGGTTCTGCCGGTGTACAGAACATCGTCAATGAGCACAATATTTTTATCATCGATATCAAAGGGAATATCGGTTTGTTGCACCACCGGTTGTTTCATCCGCTGGCGGAAATCATCGCGGTAAAGGGTGATATCGAGAATGCCCAGTGGCAATTGAATGCCCTCGATGCGTTCAATTTCCTTGATGATGCGTTCAGCCAAAAACGCGCCGCGGGTGCGAATGCCGACTATAATCAGATGTTGCGTGCCGCGGTTTTTCTCCAAAATTTCGTGTGAAAGTCGGGTGATGGTTCGCTTGATCCCTTTTTCGTCAATAATTTTTGCCTTGATTTTTTGATCCATTTAATCGCCTTTTTGATATAAAAAAAAAGCCTTTACCTGGTTGCAGGAAGGCTGTTGATCCCTTTTCCTACCTCACCGGATAAGTTTTAAAAGGGTAGCATTTTAATGAAAGATATACTTTTTTTGTAATAGTTCAGCACTGTTAACTAATAATGTCATTCCGGCATGTTTTTAGCCGGAATCTC
>DSAU01000351.1 GCA_011046315.1 bacterium | reverse complement strand
ATACTAATCTCTGCGGAAAATGTCAAACATTATTTATCGCTATTGGTATGACCTCAGTTACTGGTGGAATACTGATGCCATCGCTTGATAATTTGAGTATTTGACAGATGATAAAATTTTTAAATCAAGCCATCTATTTTTACTATTTTTTACAAACAAAGTGATGGCATCAGTCTACGCCTCCACCGATGACTGAGATATTATCCAAATTTGGTGTTCAGATGATTTATTTCAAAGTTTTACCGTACCTGCCGCCTGACGATTAACAGCTCCAGGCGCAGCCGCATGGAACCAGAACCCAGTCATAGCCGGTTGGCTGTCCCTGATAAGGTTGCATTACCCGGCTTCTTTAGCCCAACGCAACATCAAGCATCATCATGACTGAAAAACCGACCAAGGTTGCCATGGTTACGATGTCGATATTTTTTTCGTTTCGCTGAGATTCGGGAATCAATTCTTCGACGACCACAAAGATCATTGCGCCGGCGGCAAAGCTGAGTGCATACGGCAGTATCTTTTGGATATGCAGCACAAACAGAGCCCCCAAAACTCCGGCAATCGGTTCAACAACGCCCGAAGCCTGGCCCAGCAGAAAGCTTTTCATTCGCCCCATTCCTTCTCTGCGCAACGGCATTGATATCGCGGTTCCTTCCGGTAAATTTTGCAACCCAATACCGATTGCCAATGCAACAGCGCCGCCAATCGTGGCAGAAGGTAGTCCGGACGCCACCGCTCCGAAGGCAACTCCCACCGCAAGGCCTTCCGGGATGTTGTGCATGGTGATTGCAAGCACCAGCAGCGTGGTTCGTTTCCAGGACGTCTTAATCCCTTCATCTTGCCCTTTTTCCAGGTTCAGGTGAAGATGGGGTAGCAAAAGATCAACCCCTCTCATAAAAACACCGCCAGCCATAAAACCGATCACCGCTGTCAGCCAGGGTATTTGACCTGTTTGCTCTGCCATTGCAATAGCCGGCGCAAGCAGCGACCAGAAACTCGCGGCAATCATAACACCGGCGGCAAAACCGAGCATTGAATCCATCAGCTTCGGGTTGACGCTCTTTGTCAAAAAAACCAGCGCAGCCCCGGCCGCTGTTAAACCCCAGGTAAAAAGTGTGGCAATCAACGCCTGTGTAACCGGGGGGTATTGTTGAATGAAGTCAATCATTTTGCCCATCCAATTTTTTTACGGCAATTGTCAGCCCGTACACCAATCGCGAAAACTTTTTAAAATTCAAGTGACCGATTCTGTCCTCGGCGGTGTGATAAAGGGGAAAGCGGTAAAATGCGGTGTCTGTTACCATGAAGGCGGGATAACCCTGTTGCCAAAACGAAGCATGATCAGAAAGGTCAATTCCCGGCGCAGGAAGATCAGCGACCAGCGTTTCCAGTTTTATCATATTCGTCTCCTTGAGACTTTTAGAAAAAAACCGCGTTAATGATTCGGAGCGCCTATTGCCCACGATGCCGATAAAGTTTCCGCGCTCCGGATAAATCATCGTCATTTCTTTCACCGGATACTGTTGACTCATCGGCGCATCAGTATAATAGCCAAGCATTTCCAACGACATCATCCCGATAATATTTTCGCCGTTGTGTCGACATTGCCGTGCATAAACCGTGCTGCCCATCAAATCGGTATCAAAAAAAGGGGGTTCCTCTAAGGTAAACGCAATGAAGCGCAGTGTGCGCTGATTGGCATAATCGCGCAACATCCGCAGCAACTCCAGCACTGCCGCCACACCACTGGCGTTGTCGTCGGCGCCCGGCGAGTCAAAAACCGTATCGTAATGCGCGCCGATGACAAAGATTTCTTCCGGATATTTCCAACCGGTTTTTTCGACAATCAAGTTACAAACCGGATTGTTTTCTACCAGATAAGTTTGTCGCTGCGGCGGCGAGTGGTATTGCGTCATGATCTTGTTGATATAGTTGGCTGCCTGATTCAAAGAAGAAATGCAGCTAACATGTCTCGGCCCGATGATTTCTGAAAGATGCACAACGTGATCAAACAGATTTTCCTTGATGTGTTGCAGCGTATGCTCTAAAATTTTTTGCGACTGATGTTTTTTCAACAGCATGGTTTACCCCAGGCTAAATCCGGTTGCGAATTAGAAAGACAAGTTCAATTTCGTTAGCGTTTACCGGGGCATTTGAATTGGTAAAGAAATGACTGCCACGGTAGGCATGATATCATGGTTTTTGAGCGATCAGGGAAGCTGATGTTTAAAAACCATATCAATTGCTTGGCAGGATTCCTGTTTGAGAAAAATTCTTTTTGGTGCATCGCCTTCTGCCGTGCTCTCTGAAATCAATTCAATTCAAGAAAAATCCTGTCAACAATGTCGCTAAAAATATGAAGGGTCGCATTGCATGGTGCAAATCTCTCGTCCGTCCAGCCCGCGGAATTTTTTCATTAAGTTGACCGTCAGGCATGAATGAACCGGCAACACAGCAACCAGGTCGCCAATATTTACCCGGTTTAAAAAACTCTGGTCCGCTTGAATCACCCCATGCTCTTGAGACAATCGGGACACAAATGTATTGTTGATCGGTGCGCCCCAGCCATTTTCAGCGAGCTCGGTTATGTAACCGAAAACTTTTTGCCCCGAATGGTTAATAATAAACTCTTTGGATAAATGGACTGCGCCGCCATGGATCACCAATTCGTTGCGCTGCCAATGTTTTGCTACAACCGGACAGGCAACAGCAATCGCGATCTGGTCTGCTGCGCAGGCGCCCAGTTGAAGTTGCTCTACATCGTAAAATATAAAATTGCCAGGACGAATTTCATCAACTGCGCTGAAGTTTTGTATGACGCTGCAACCCGGTGTATCTCCCACTGAAATCTGTAAATTATGATATCCGAAACGGTCGAGCAGGTCGATTGCTGCCTGCATCCGGCTGACAGTTTCGTGATAAATTTGCTCTATTTCTTCAACTGTGCTGGCGCGATAGCTGTGACCGGCGTGGGTTAACAGACCGGATAGCCGCAATTTGTCAGCCTGGCGAATTTCCACTGCCAATTCTTTTATCCCTTTGTGATCATCCCAGGCAATTCCGGTGCGAAAACTACCGACATCGATTTTAATCCAAACATCGACTGTTGACTTTAAATGGCTGTCCAAATATTTTACCGTCCCCCGCGATTCCACCAGCAGATTTAATTTGGTTTTTTGCGCCAGCTCGTTTATGCTATCAATTTCCCGGATGTTAACCGGAAACGCCAACGTAATATCGCGCCAGCCGTTGTCCGCGAAATACTCCGCCATGCTCACCGAAGATACAGTGATTTTGTCAATCCCGAGTCGGCGGAACCAGTTACCGATCTCTGCGGACTGGTGAGTCTTGAAGTGAGGACGGAAGCTCAACCCAGTATTTTCGACTTTCTTGAACATTAATCGTAGATTATATTCCGCTTTCTGTTGATCTAAAAGCAAAACAGGTCGGGTAATGTTCATTTTTTCGAACCCCTTTGATTTTATATGACGGGTAAACTCAGCTATCGGCTTGCCAATATGCTAAAAAAAATATAAACCAGATACTCCGCTTTTGTTGATTATCGAATTCAACAGAATCGGCGCCAGCCTCAGGCTATGGCTGAATTTTTGTTCCCAATACTTTCAAAAACTTCGCCAACCAATCCGGATGCGCAGGCCATGCTGGCGCTGTAACCAGATTGCCGTCAACATGGGCTTTGTCCATCGGTACTTCGGTCCAGTTGCCGCCAGCGCGATTCACTTCAGGGCCTACTGCCGGATAAGCCGAGCACGTTTTTCCCTCGAGCACGCCTGCCGCAGCCAGCACCTGTGGTCCGTGGCAGATCGCTGCAATGGGTTTGTCTGCTTCGGCAAAATGACGAACCATTTCCAACACCGCCTGGTTCAACCGGATATATTCGGGGGCGCGGCCGCCGGGGATAACCAGTGCATCATAGTTTTGCGGCTTAACATCGGCGAAAGTCGCGTTCAGCGCAAAATTGTGCCCTGGTTTCTCGCTGTAGGTTTGGTCTCCCTCGAAATCGTGCACCGCAGTGCGCACCTTATCGCCGGCTTTCTTGTCAGGACAAACAGCGTGAACTGTGTGCCCCACCATTAAAAGCGCCTGGAAGGGCACCATCACTTCATAGTCTTCCACAAAATCGCCGACGAGCATTAATATTTTCTTTGCACTCATTTTGGCTCCTTTCCTCTGTTTTATTTTTAAAAATACCCGATAAATTTACATCCTTCCCCACCAGTGATGTAAAAACTGCAATATTGTTGAAATCTTTTCAACTCAGGTAAAGCGATTTGTCATGTATTCGCCGTTCATAAAAACAGCGTTTTGTTTGTGAAACAACGATGAGCTTCTTAAATATACACAATTTTAATAAAATGTCAACAAAAAAAATAATTT
>DSAU01000010.1 GCA_011046315.1 bacterium | reverse complement strand
CACATAAACTTCGTAAGCGTAACGCGCAAAAAAGGGGATGAACGCAATGGCTGAATCGTTTTCACAGATAATACGACGGCCGTCGTTTTTTTCCTGGCTGATGATTTCTTGAAACAAACAACGACCCTGTTGAGCAAAATATTCGCGTGAAACCCGGGCTTCGGTTTCAATGTATTTGAAAATAAAATTGGTGGCGTAAATCTGGCAATGGGGGTGTGGATTGGAAACGCCGACCACTTCGCCCTTATTTTCAAAAACCAACACGTGTTTGATCTCAGGATGCGCACCAAGTTCTCGGTACTGTTGCTGCCAGACGCGAAATAAAGTTACGATTTCCGAGACTGCCAGTTCTGTCAGGGTCAGGTGATGTTTGGGACTGTAACAGACCACCCGCGCCACGCCATGCGCTGGTTTTGTTCGATAAATCCCCTGGGACATAGCGCCAACTTCCGGAGCGTTCCAATCCACGCAGCCATGATCGTTGGTGAACACAAAAGTTTGTTCATAGTTCGGATTTCGAGCGCCGCTCACGCGCTTGTTTCCGGGACACAAATAGCAGTTCGGGTCATATTCCGGAATTTGTTCGACGGGGTGGTTGACGATCTCGCCGGTCCAGGGACGATTTTGCCGGTGCGAGGCAATGATAACCCACTCTTCGCGCAGCGGATGCCATCTCTGTTCCCAAACCATTGTAACTCCGTTCGATGCTTCAGGTTTGTGATTTTTTAAGTCTAACCGTTCACCGGATAACCATCTGCTGATGCTTTGAAACCGCTGAAGCGGTCGCCAGATAATTCTATCGTTTTTTCCACCACAATGAATTGTGGTGTTGTTTCAAATTTGTAGCTCAAGATCAAATCAGGATAAGATTGACAACGGTTTTAAAGGTTTTAATACAAGCTGATTATTTGCCTCGTTGTCGGTTGCTTATAAGTATATTTCAGCGATTTGATCGGCAATATCGTTGAGCATCGGTCGATGGCGGTTCGTCAAAATAATAATGCTGAAATTAATGTCGGGATATCGCTGAATGATCGTGGTAAAGCCACAGGTTTGTCCGGTGTGATGAAGTCGTCGCTGTCCCAAAAACTCATCAATCCGCCAGCCAAATCCGTATCCGGTTGACGTTCCATCGGTCAGGGTGTCCGGCGTGAAAGCCAGCTTCAGCGATTCATAACTGACCAGTTGATCTCGGTACAGCGCCTGATCCCATTTGATTAAATCCATTAACGAGGAATAAATTCCACCGTCGCCGAGCACCGCGCTGGTTAAACTTTGATCCCGGGGGATGAAAGCGCCGTCTTCATCGGTATAGCCAAAAGCCCGGTTTTTCACTTCAGAAATTCCGGGTTCGTAGGCAACAGTTTCACTCATTTCCAGCGGACTGAAAATTTCCTTTTTTAAAAATTCCGCAAACGACATACCGGAAATTTTCTCGACAATCATTGCCAGCAGCGCATAAGCCGAGTTGCTGTAACGGTATTGTGTCCCTGGATTAAAATAGGTTGAATCCTGTGCACGCATCATTTCCATGATGTCATTATCCAACACCTGAATAGTGGCGCTGTCCGGGATTAAAGATTCGTAATCGATCAAACCGGAAGTGTGGTGAATAAGATGATGGATTGTAATATTTTGACCATAAGCCGGGAAGTCCGGGAAAATATCCTGAAGCGTTTGCTGGTATGATAGTTTGCCCTGCTCCGCTAAAATCATAATGCACATGGCAGTGAACTGTTTGGTAACCGACGCCAGCCGAAAATTGGTTTCAACCGTTACCGGAATTTTATTCTCAACGCGCGCCATTCCAAAGGTTTTGGTCAAAATTGGTTCATTGTCTTTAATGACCAGTAGCGCAGCGCCTGGAACATTGTCGCCGCAATAGGCTTGAAACAGCCGGTCGATTTTGCTTGTGCGGTTTTGATTGCAACCAAATAATACCAAAAAAATTATCGACATTGAGATTCTTGCAATTTGCAAAATTGAACTTTGCATGGGATATGCCTCTGAAATTAATTAAGCTTCATCGGAAATATTCATCCCGCAATCATTAAGTGCGGGTAAGATTTATAATCTGATTGTTAACGAACTAAAGAACGTTGACCAATCGATCTTATTTTCAGTTAAAAAATGTATTGAGTGGATATTGTAATTTTGGGGCCGCTGTAATTATCCGTGAAAACCACGACATGATTGAACTTGATATAATGATAGCGAAATTCCATTGCAAAGCACAGCCGGTGGCTCAGGTAGAGTTCAAAACCGGTTCCCGCGTTGATTGCAAATCCGACTGCTGACTCATCTTTGAAATGAAAATAATCAGTTTTTGACTGCTGTTTGTCCCCCAGGAACCATCCCACACCATAGGTCACATAAGGGATTAAAAATACATCCGACAGTAAGTCGTATTTCAAATCCAGCAGCAGCGATGCGATTTTGACGCGCTGTTGATGTTGGGCTTCGTCTTGTTCGGCATAGCTCCACATACCGCCGCTGACGCGGAAGGTCAATCCAAAGCGCCAGGGTTTAAGCAGCACCAATCCCAGATATGGGTTTTTATGGGCGTCTTTTAATGTTGCTGTCGGATCACTGATTAAATTAGCCGGCGTCCAGTATCCGAATTCCAATCCTGCTGCCAGCCGAGGCGGTTGAACTTTTTCCTGTCCCACCACCTGCTGGCAGTGGATAACAAACAAGCTCACCCATAACATTAAAAAATAACAACTATTTCGGCGCTGGTTAATAGAATTCACTCCTCGATTTAACACGTTCAATTTGTGCTCGTTTTTCAAATTCAATGTTTTTTTTACTCCCGCTGATCATGTGGAATGTTTAAAAAAACATCCTCTTTGATGGGAGATTTGGGGGCTGTTTTAAATAAAAACTGATTTAACGGCACAGGAATCGTATTTACAAAGGCAATTATTTGTTATTACGATAGCGCTTTGTTGCTGAGGCGCTCTCAAAGCTTTTTTTGGTAAAAACAGTTTGTTTCGCTAAAAATCACTTTGCAAGGCTCCGCGATCAGCTATTTTATCCAAAAAAGCTGAAACACCACTAAAATTGTCACCAAAAAGTAACGAACTGCCAGTCGTGTTTGATCTATTCTCCGGAAGAATCGCTGGCAGGTTTAAATCCGAACGATTTGGACGGATGAGTGCCAAGAACCTTGATCTCACCGAATTGCGATTCGTATTTTTTAATGTTATCTTCCAGCGCCTTTAATAGTGATTTGGCGTGCTGTGGCGTCATAATTACGCGGGCGTATACTTTTGTCTTGGGAACGCCGGGCAACATGCGGGTGAAATCGATCACAAATTCAGCCGGTGAATGAGTGATCACGGCCAAATTTGAGTAAATACCCTCTGCCTCTTTTTCACCCAATTCGATATTGATCTGTTGCGATTGTTGTGTCATATTAAACCTTCTTTTTGTTTGATGATTTTTCCAGTTTTGGGACTGTAATTATACTAATTATTTTCCTAAATGTCAATTGAAAGATACCACATTTTGTTTAACAATGCAATTTATTTATTGGATTTTTTTCAATGCTATGATTTCGATATTGACATTGTTTAAAAATTATATTACATTAGCGTGAATTCTAAGCTGATAAAGGATGAAGAATAATGGATAATTCCAAAAAACAAAAATTATTTCTGACGGATAGCATGGCGCTGATATATCGCGCTTATTTCGCATTCCAGCAGAATCCGCTCATAACCTCAAAGGGTGAAAATGTGAGCGCGGTATTCGGATTTCTCAAATCGATTTTAAAAATTCTCGATGAGCAGCAACCTGATTTTTTTGCCGCTGTATTTGACACTCGGGAACCTACATTCCGGCACCAAATTTATCCGGAATATAAAGCCACCCGCGAGAAGATGCCTGACGAAATGAGCGAGCAATTGCCGCGCATCAGGCAGGTTTTGGAGACATTGAATATCCCGATAATCGAAGTGCCAGGGCTGGAAGCTGATGACGTCATGGGAATTTTGGCAAAAATTGCTGAACAACAGCATGTCGACGCTTATCTGGTAACCGGCGATAAAGATTTTATGCAGTTAGTCAATGATGCGGTCAAGATGTATTACATCAAACGATTGGCTGATGAGCCGGAAATATTGGATCGCGAGGGAGTTGTCGTTAAACTTGGTGTTCCCCCCGAAAAGGTGATTGACTTTTTCAGTTTAACCGGCGATTCTTCGGACAACATCCCCGGCGTCCCCCAAATAGGTCCCAAAACAGCCGAGACATTGTTATCGGAATTCGAAAACCTGGATCATATTTACTCGCAGATCGATAAAGTTAAACCCGAACGTATCCGGAAACTGCTGCAGGAGCATAAAGATCAAGCCTATCTGTCGCGCAAGCTGGTGACGATCGATACCCTTCGCAACAT
>DSAU01000239.1 GCA_011046315.1 bacterium | reverse complement strand
GAGTACAAAAAGCGCGCCGATACACTGGGCTCGGTCATTCAACATTTGCTCAATGTCTTCATCATCGTCATTGCGGTTATCATGTTTTTAGGACAAATCGGAGTGGAAATTGGTCCAATCCTGGCAGCAGCCGGAATCGTGGGATTAGCGATTGGTTTTGGTGCCCAGAGCCTGGTCAAAGATGTTATCAATGGTTTTTTCATCCTGTTGGAAGATCAGATTCGGGTGGGAGATGTTGTTCAAATCGGCGGAAAGGGCGGACTGGTTGAAAAAGTCAATCTGAAAATGACCATCCTCCGCGACCTGGCAGGAAATGTCCATTTTGTTCCCAATGGTAATATCGATATTGTCACCAACATGACCAAGGGATTTTCGCGCTATGTTTTTGATATCGGCGTAGCGTATCGTGAGGATGTGGACGAGGTGATCGATGTCATTAAACAGGTGGGCACCGAGTTGCAAAACGATCCCGAATTCAGCGCTGACATTCTTGAACCGGTTGAAATTTTGGGGTTGGATCAATTTGCCAATTCAGCAATCGTCATCAAAGCGCGCATCACCACCAAACCCATTAAGCAATGGCGTGTCGGCAGGGAATTTAACCGCCGGCTCAAGATCGCTTTCGATCAACGGGATATTGAGATTCCGTTCCCGCATGTTACCCTGTACATGGGTCAGGACAAAGACGGCTCAGCCGCGGCAATGAATGTTCGATTGCAACCGGAAAAATAACAACCGCCAATCGAAAGAACAGATCAGACAACCAACGTTTAAGAGGTGAAATAATGGCAAAATTAAAATTTGTCAAAAGAACATCAAATAAAATTGGTCTGCCTCCCGGTACTTTAGTGCACATTGGCGAGAAAAAAATCGATAAAGTTCGTATCCGGATTATTGATTATGACGATCAGCAACTGACCGAAAAAGAGGTTCAAAACATCGAGGAGTGTTTTCCCTTCAAAGATGAACCAACGGTAACCTGGATCAATATCGATGGATTGCATGATGTCGGACTGATCGAAAAAATCGGAACCTGGTTTGACATTCATCCGTTGGTGTTGGAAGATATCGTCCATACCGGGCAACGCCCCAAATTGCACGAATTTGATGATTATCTTTACATCGTGCTCAAAATGCTCTATTATGATGACACTGAAGCCGAAGTTCGCGATGAACAATTCAGTCTGATTCTGGGTAAAAATTATGTCATCACCTTCCAGGAGCGGGTGGGCGATGTTTTCGAGCCGGTACGCGAACGGATTCGCAGCGGAAAAATCCGCGTCCGAAAAAGAAAAGCCGACTATTTAGCTTATGCCTTAATTGATGCGGTTGTCGACAATTACTTTGCCGTGCTGGAAAAGTTGGGTGAAAAAATCGAAAGCTCAGAGGAACACCTTTTAAATAATCCAACACCGGCAAAACTTCAAACCATTCATTCATTGAAGCGGGTGCTGATTTCGCTTCGCAAATCGGTCTGGCCGTTGCGAGAGGTCATCAGCTCGATGGAGCGCAGCGAAACATCGCTCATCGATGGGTCAACGGCCGTATATCTCAAGGATGTTTACGACCATGCCATCCAGGTGATTGACACCATCGAATCATTCCGGGATTTTGTCAGCGGTATGCTCGATATCTATCTGTCCAGCCTGAGCAACAAGATGAATGAAGTGATGAAGGTGCTCACAATGATTGCCACCATCTTCATCCCGCTGACGTTCATTGCCGGCGTCTACGGAATGAACTTCGCCCACATGCCGGAATTGGAATGGTACTGGAGCTATCCTGTAATCTGGGGAATTATGATCATTTTAGTCGTTGGAATGCTCGCCTATTTCAAGCGCAAAAAATGGATGTGAAAGCAGTAGCATATCCAGATTGAACGAATAAGGCTGATTTTTTTCTTATTAAAATCGTTTAATCAGAGAGGGAAAAGATTTATGCATCTGGCGAGCTGGGCCGGAATCGTCTTTTGTATTTCACAATCCGCGATGTTTTCCGGATTGAACCTCGCTTTCTTTAGCCTGACGCGATTACGTCTAGAGATTGAAGCCGAGCACAAAAATAAAAACGCCATCAAAGTCCTGACGTTGTCAGCGCCGGAATTCAAAAAAAAAGAAATCATCGAGAACGATGTGATATTATTGTGGTCTGACCGAAGAAAGCAAATCATTACCGCATCCGATATCTTCGGCAGGCTCATGCGCGGAATTACCGATCACATAATAAAATGAACAATGGATTAATCTAATCACACCAGCATCGAATGCAAAGCAAAAAATCAATAATATATCGTTTGTTTCGCTTTTTTTTGTGGAGCGGAATTGGAATAGCAATACTTTTGCTCATCAGTTATGCTGTGATCACTTCCAAGCCCGGTTTAAATTATCTCAAAAAAATTGCTCAAAACCAACTTAGTGACCTATTAGACCAACAAGTCACAATCAGAAAAATACGCAGCAATCTGTTTAGCTATCTGGAAATTGAAAAGGTTGCCGTTTTCCGCATTGAGCAGCAACAAACGATTCCGCTGCTATCATTTAGCTCGCTGCAAACGTCTTACCGGCTGGTTGATGTTTTAGCCGGTAAAATTAATATCAAAGCCGTCAACATTGACAGTTTAAAACTGAACGTGCTCCGCGATAGTCTGGGAATTTTCAATTTCCCGGCTGGTGAAAATGGGAGCGAAATCGACGAAGCAGATTCTCGATTATCCCTCAAATTAACCATCGGGCAAATTAGCGTCAACAATGCGATGCTGGCTTATCTGGATCAGCAATCCTCGATCGATGTTTCGATACAACAGCTCTGGTTCCAATCGCGACAAACTTCGGCGCAACAGCATGAATTAGATTTACAAACCGGATCAATCTTTTTCCGACATCAAAACCTGGAATATTCGGGACAAATCAGCGAACTATCGGGCGTCTGGTCTCCGAACCAATTGGCAATCCATTCGCTGCGTTTCGATGCTCCCGGTTTGGCGCTATCGGGCAATGGAAGTATTTTATTGGGATCCGCGATGCATCCGATTAATGGCAGCTTCACATTATCGGCAAGTCTGGATTCGCTCAACCGACCGCTGAAAAATCGTATCCCCGAAGCCATTTATCCACTTTATGGTAACATCAATTTGAATGTCGCTGTTGGCGGATTTATTGAAGAACCGGTTTTGGAAGTGACTTTGAACAGTCCGGTTGTCAAATTCGCCGACCATCGCTTTTCCAACAGCCATTTTCAGGGAAAAATCCGGCCCGATATTTTTCAGATCGATCAGTTCTCAGTTGAAATTTTCAACGGAGAAATCAGCGCTTCAGGCTATTTCCATCAGGATTCGGAACGCGACAATGAACTTAACATCAAACTCAAAAACTTGCTTCTGGCGGATTTGTGGAAAGCCTACTATCAAGAAATATCTCCAGTTTCAGGTTTAATTGACGGCAACCTTCACGCTGCTGGATCCGGCTTTGATTTCCAAAACTGGGAGATCATGTCGGATTTTTCGGTGCAGGAATTTGCTCATAAATCAGTGCGACTTCCTCCGATCCAGCATCAACTGTTGTTTAAAAATCAAACCGCGCAATTTCATTTTCGACAGGGGGCGTCAGAAATATTTATCACCGGAAAACTACATCCGGATGAGATCGACGGCGCTTTTTCCGGCAAAATTACCGACATTGAACCTTTGGCAGAGCTATTTAATATAAATGAACTTAAGGGAATGTTATATTTCACTGGTGCGTTCTCCGGTAACTTTGAACAGCCGGAGTTGTACGCGAACATTAACGGCGACAGCATCCGCTACCAAAATTTTCCGGTTGATTCGTTGTACGGTAGCTGTGAATTTAAAAACAATCAATTGGTTATTTCCGAACTGCTGGTCGGCGGCGGCGCCAATCCCATTGATACCAGCCAGACTCCTTTTCATATTCCCGGGATTGGTGGTGGTTTCGACTATCGGGCGACTGCTCGCGGTGAAATTCAAAATTTAGACGCCAGCTTGCACATCAATCTACATAGCCCGGCGTATCAACAATATGAATTCGACTGCGGCGCGCTGGCGCTAAACCTGAAACAGAATCAGATTCAACTTGAAAGTTTTCGGTTGGCGCAGGATTCAATGATGTTAGAATTGATTGGGAATTTTTCGCTGGCAAATTTGAACGGAAGCTCCGTGCTCAAATTTTACCACCATCCGGCAATAGACTCTGATTCCCTGTTAACCGCGGCTTCGCTAAAACAATTTGACTTTGAACAGGAAGCAATCGATCACATCGGAGCGATATCCATTGAATACAGTATCAGAGAAAAAGGAAATTATTTGGTCAATGCTATCGGGACCGAATTATCACTCCGGCAGTTGAGTGCATTATCACCGGAACTATTGAGACTCAACGGTCAAATGGAATTTGCTACCCATTTTTCAGGCTCGCCGGAAAT
>DSAU01000079.1 GCA_011046315.1 bacterium | reverse complement strand
GCTGAGATACTACCGGATTGTGTTTGATATGACACAAAGATATTTTGCAAATCTTTTGATTGGATGATATTTGAGAAGATGTCGATTTTGCTTAAAAATTTAATGATCGTTTGAATTCTCTTGTGAGAACGCACCTACGTGTTTACTACCAGATCATCACCATTTTAAGAATGATTCAGGCAGGAAAAAATTAGGGGTTCAGAAACAAAGATGTCAGCTTGTACAATCCGTTCTCAGCTGAAAAAGAAGCCATCAGTGTTCCAGAACCACTGTCGCAAGATGAGTTATTTTATTGTGTTGCTTTCGTTTTGAAGTTTACGACGAACAATAGTTGCAATGCTTCGAAAATCCATCTTGCCGCTGCCCATTTTCGGCATTTCAGAAACAACGACAAATTTTTTCGGCATGGCAATTGGCGGAAGTCTTTTTGATAGTTTTGATAAAACTTCTTTTTCGTCGATCGGTTCGGTGATGGTCGCCACAATTTTTGAACCCTTTAGCGAGTCCGGCACTTCGACGATGCAGCAGTTAACGCCGCTGGGCAGTACCTTTTCAAGTTCGATTTCGGTTCTAACCAGCGATACCATTTCACCGCCGATTTTTACAAAGCGTTTAAGCCGGCCCCGATGCCAGAGATATCCTTCTTCATCCAATACGCCCATATCGCCGGTATCATACCAGCCATCACGAATGTGCAGCGACGTTTCTTCCAGATCATCCAGATAGCCCTTCATGACCAGGTCGCCTTTGACGAGAATTTTTCCTTCCTTTCCGGGCGGCAGTTCCTTGCCGGTGTCAATATCGGTAATTTTGACCTGAACACTGGGGAAAATTCTACCGATGCTGCCTGGTTTGTTGTCCCAGGGCATATTTGCGGAAACTACCGGGCTGGTCTCGGTTGCCCCATAACCTTCCAGAAGAACCTTGTTGTGTTTTTTCAAATAGCCCTCTCTCAGGGTATCGGTCACCTTGTCTGCGCCGGCGATCATAATTCTTATTGTTTCAAAATCACCCGGTTCCGATTCTCGCAGGTAGCCTGAGAAAAATATCGGTGTGCCTGCGATCATGCTGACTTTTTCCTCACGGATAAACTTGGGAATCGATTTGTACTCCAGTGGATTGGCAGCAGTAACAGCGGTCATACCGGTGGTTAACGGCAACCAGAAGTTGATGTTATAACCAAAAACATGAAACAACGGTAGAATGGCCATGATGATATCGTCGTTGCCAAGCTTAAATACCGACATTATATCGTTGATGTTTGAAATAAAATTCTTATGGGTTAATTGTACTGCTTTGGGATCTTTTTCACTGCCGCTGGTGAAAAGGATCACTGCGCTGTCGTCAGGTTGAACCTTTGGCAGTGATTTTATAATTCCGGCGATGGGCATTTTGGATTTCAATGCTGCTTTAATTTTGTCCCCACCTGAAATCTGCTCCATAATATCCTCAATAAATATCATCCCATTTACTAATCGCGCTC
The DNA here is from genome assembly GCA_011046315.1 of bacterium. Lineage (GTDB taxonomy): Bacteria > Zhuqueibacterota > Zhuqueibacteria > Thermofontimicrobiales > Thermofontimicrobiaceae > Kaytiofontadaptatus. The sequence goes on along the minus strand of DSAU01000079.1, from coordinate 2,987 downwards.
CGAGTTTAATCATCAACGCGCGTGAGGTGATTATGGTTTTAAAGCCGCACTTATCCTGTGCATATTCACAGTTATCTGATGCGCCAGTGGAATAGTTAATCATCACCGGAATTTTTCCGGACATCAAAACTGCGATGGTGGATAGCATAGCGCCAGCAGAAGTGGGGATCATGATGCCGATATAACCTTCGGGAACTTTTTGAATCTTTTTGGTGAGGATAAGAGACGCAATGAGCGCTTTTGAGTAGGTTACTCGCCGATCAGTTGTTTTGTCTATTATGGCGAGCTTGTTGCCATACTGCTTAGCGGTTTTGATAAATTCATGATGAAGGATCATTTATACTCTCCTGTTCTTATGGGGTGAATGAATTAGATTAACCCAAAAATGAATGCCATTCATTTTTTAATAGTTAAACAAAAAAAATGAAAATAGCAAGAGAAATTTTTAGCAACTGACATTTTTTTTAATCGGTTGTCAGTGATATTTATTGGTTATCGGCATGCGCCGGTCTCTGCCAAAGGCTCTGGGGGTAATTTTAATCCCTGGCGGCGCTTGCCGACGCTTGTATTCCGCCAGATCAACCATTTTAATGACGCGGCGCACAGTTTTCTCATCGAACCCTTTTTTAACAATTTGATGAACTGTGGCGTTGTTTTCGATGTAATCCTGCAAGATTGGGTCTAAAATTGAATACGGCGGAAGGCTGTCCTCGTCTTTTTGATTGGGTCGTAACTCAGCCGAAGGAGGTTTAATGATTGTTCGTTTGGGAATAATTTCTCTGCCGTGAGACCGATTGAAATTTTCGCATAATTGGTAAACCAGCGTCTTGGGCACATCTTTAATAACAGCAAAACCTCCTGCCATGTCGCCGTAAAGAGTACAGTAACCGACGCTGAGTTCGCTTTTGTTACCCGTGGTGATAGCAAGCCAACCGAATTTGTTAGACAGCGCCATGATGATGTTGCCGCGAATTCTCGCCTGAATATTCTCTTCTGTCACATCAAACGGGAGATTGGCAAATTGGGTTTGCAGCATCGATTGGTATTGTTCAAAAGTTTTTTGAATGGGAATCACCCGATACTCAATACCAAGATTTGATGCGAGCTTTCGAGCGTCTTCCAGGCTTGCCTGAAAGGTGAATTCTGATGGCATTGCCACGCCAATTACATTTTCTTTACCCAGTGCATCAACAGCAATCACTGCTGTCAGCGCAGAATCAATCCCGCCGCTTATCCCCAAAACAACCTGATCAAAGCCGTTTTTTTTGATATAGTCACGAGCGCCCAGTACCAATGCATGATAAACTTCATCCTGATAATTCAATTTCTGACTGGATTGAAACGGAATGCTATGTTTCTGAACATCGCTCCCATGGTTTGATTCCAGGTCAACCAGTTGAAACTGATATTGGCGGGGAAAAACGGCTTTGCGTTTTTGAAAAGCGGGGTCCGACAGTCTGATCTGATCCACATCTGTCAAATCAAGGTCAATGATTTTTAAGTCTTCTTTAAACTGATTGCAGCGCATCAGGATGACGCCGGATTCGTCCACCACCAGACTTGATCCGTCAAAAACCAGCTCGTCCTGACCGCCAATGAGATTGATGTACGCCATTTTGACCCGATTTTTCGATGCCCGGTCAATGAGCAGGTTTTCGCGTTCATCAATCTTGCCCGAGCAATAGGGAGATGCCGAGATATTAATCGCCAGGTCAATGCCACCGATCAAGGCCTGAGCGTCAATTACACTGTCCTGAATCCACAGGTCCTCGCAGATACTCACACCAACCCGCACACCATTCAAGGTAAAAATCAACGGCATATCCCCCTCGTAAAAATAGCGCTTTTCATCAAACACACCGTAATTAGGCAGATGGCTTTTGCAATAAACGCCTCTGACTTCATGCTGGTGAAGCAGTGCCGCGCTATTGTAAAGTTTGTTTTTAACGACGTCAACAAAGCCAACAATACAGCTAATAGAGTTGACAACGCTGGCAATTTTTTGCAGACAGGCGAGGTTGTCGCCGATAAACTGAGGACGCAACAACAAGTCTTCCGGAGGATAACCAGTTATTGCCAATTCGGGGAAAGCGATAACATCAACCTGCTGCTCACGCGCAATATTAATGTAATGGATAATTTTTTCTGTGTTGCCGGACAGGTCGCCGACTGTAACATTAATCTGCGCCAGAGCAAGCCTTAACATTCGGCTACGGTGTTGCGACGACATTATTCTCCCATGATTTTGATGATGATACGCTTTTTCCGCCTTCCGTCAAATTCTGCGTAGTAGATTTGTTGCCAGGGACCAAGGTCCAGTTTGCCGTCAGTGACGGGAACGATGACTTGATGTCCGATCAGCAGGTTTTTTAAATGAGCGTCTCCGTTAGCTTCGCCGGTTCGGTGATGACGATAATCGGGTCCCTCCGGCGCCAGCTTTTGCAGCCAATCTTCGATGTCCTGAATTAATCCGCTTTCAGCATCGTTGACGTAGACACCAGCAGTGATGTGCATTGCTGAGACCAGCGCCAATCCCTCTTGAATTTGGCTTTTTGCCAACACATCGGCGACCTGCTGAGTGATGTTGATAAATTCCCTTTTTCGTGTTGTGTTAAACCAAACATATTCGGTGGTAGTGCGCATTTTTTCCTCCGATGTTATTCGATAATATATTTAAAATTATTCACCGAGCCTAAAACTAATCATCACAGTAAAATAAGAGCCATCCTAATGGAGAAAATTACGCTGATTCCCCCATAATGATGAATTCGCGTTCTGTTAGCGTCTGATTGATCCCGTCGATTAGATCATACAGATGATTAACAATTTCGGCTATTTCGGGAGCGTCGGTTTTAGCTGTCAACTCTGTTGACTCTTCCTCCAGAATTATGATTTGATCGATCAATTGACTGTCATAATGATAAAGCTGGTTTACAAGCGACTGGCTGATTGTTTGTGTTGAAAAAAAATAATGGTTACTATAGCAG
>DSAU01000022.1 GCA_011046315.1 bacterium | reverse complement strand
TCCATCAGCCAAAATGTATTGTTCTGGTTCATCGACGTGTTGCTAACAGGGGAACATTTCACTGTGACTTTCTGGGCAACAATTGGATCGGTGTCGCCAAGAACTTTCTCGCCAATTAAAAACGTCGCCGGAATAATTGCGGCTGAAGATACCAATGTTTACGATGACCGAGACGAAGCTGAGATCATTGTTGATCCGACCGATACTGAAATCAACTGCCAGCGTTCCTATTATTTTGACGAAAACTTATTTGAACCGGCATCCGGCAGAATGTTATCCATTTGCTTTAACTTAACGAGACATCAACTAATTCAGTTGGATTTGTACGATATCAGCGGATATCACATTTCGACACTTGTTGAAGAGTATTATAATGCTGGCAAAAATATATTTCAATGGAATGGCGTCACAAAAGATGGCCAGCGTCTGGGAAGCGGCGTTTATGTCATTGCGTTGAGATCGCAACAGTTAACCTGCTGGAAAAAGGTGATTATCGTCAGGTAGCCATGAGAAAAAGTGCAGCAGAAAAATATTCCTCATTTGGGCTTTGCATTATCTTGATCGCGGTCATAAATTTGACCAGCCCTGATTTAGCACAAAGCCAGCTTCGTTCCGGAGCAGCCTTTTTAAAAATGCTTCCCGGAGCCAGACCGCAATCGCTAGGCTACAGCCTAACCGGCGCACTCGATGAGCTGCAATCGTTTTACGCCAATCCGGCGTTGTCGGCTTTTTCACGGGAATGGTTTTGGACAGGCTCTTACACCAAATGGTTTACCGATATTTACAATGTCTCCTTTAATTATGGACGAACCTTTAATACGCTGCTCCACCGCCGGACTCAGTTTGCGTTCGGAATAAACTATTTGGGAATGAAAGAATTTGACAGCACCTTGCGAATGCGAGAATCGGTATCGGCATCGGACCTGCTGCTAACCGCCAATATCAGCATGCCGATTAATTTTATCTCGCGACAGGTTTCATGGGGCGCAAATCTGAAATATCTCCACAGCGAATTATCCCATTACAACGCCGACGCCTTCATCATTGATGTGGGCGCGATGTGGTGTTCTAAAAGATTTGCGCTATTACCCGGATTTTTTGAGTATGGTATGGTTTCCGCCGGGATTGCTGCAAATCAGCTGGGTCAGCCGTTGAAATTTAAATCAATTGCCACACCGCTGCCGCGCAGCTACAGCATTGGCGGAGCTGTCAATATGGGCACGCACCATGGACTACAACTGCAACTCACAGCGGATTATCGACTTGTCAGCGACGAAATCGACCGGTTCAGTCTGGGAACCGAAATTTCATGGGGTTACCGGTTTTCAATGCGAGGCGGTTACAGTTTTAATGAAAATCAGATCAACAAATTATCCATGGGTTTGAGCTTTCGAATTGACAGTTCGCCGGCTCTCATCGACCGAGTGAGTTCGAAAAATGATGCGTTGCGGCTGGACATTGCCGGGTTGGAAGGAAACGACATTTTTAACGCAACTTACCGCGGCACAATAAACCATTATCCGGTCGGTCCCGAGAAGTTCGACCTCATTCTGCCGGTCAATCGCGATACCCTTCAATCCAGTCGACAAAATTTTATCTGGAACATATCGCGTGATCCGGATTTGTACGACGACGTTGCATATCTGCTGGTGATTGAAAAATCAGCTGAAATCGATCTCAAACAATCAATTCTTTACCGCATGTTAAATGACCAGCAAAGTCAAAGCGCTGATCTGGTGGATATAATTTCTAAAAACTGGGAGAAATTTTTCTTTATCAAAGATTCCTGTTTTGACATAAAGTCTTCAACAGGTCAGGTTTGTTATTTTATGAAAAATATCAGCCCGGGAGACTACTTCTGGACGGTGGTTGCCCATGACCGTGATCGTCATTTCCGGATTGCTGACAATCGCATCCATCATTTCCATGTCCTCTACCCGGACATTGAAATTGAATCCATTGATTTCATACCCAGCCCATGGATCACCAAGAGCGATACCCAGGGGGTGATTCAAGTTCGGCTCGCCAACCGCGGCGACCTTAATGCAGAAAATGTACTGCTGACAATCACCTCCCGGTTGCAAGCCGGATTTGCCCAACAATCCCGTAGGGATACTCTGTATCAAAAAATGATTGCCGAAATCCCGGAAAACACATCTCGAACTGTCGAAACCATCTGGTTAAATTCAAGTCACGGCTTGTTTGATATTGAAGTCCGGGCGCGAATTGTGCGATCACTTAACAAATTCGGCAAGGAGATCAACCTTGAGAACAATCAATTAACTGCTCCATTTTTCACTATTCCCAAAGGCAATTTTACTATTGCAGACACCGTAATTGCTTTCATGACGCCCAAAACAGATAAGAATTTGCCATTTATGTCACGAATATTTTTCGATAAAAACAGCAGTGATATCCGCTCTGAATATCGCGATAGTTCGAATTGGTTCTATCCACCGCTGGAAATTTTGGCAAATCGACTTAAAATGCATCCTGAGATCTATCTGAAACTGAGGGGCTATGCGGACGCCGCCTCCGGCGAAACCATGGAATTGGCGCATAAACGCGTACAGGCCGTCTATGACAAATTATTGGAATTGGGAGTTTTAGAACACCAAATGCCACTGACAGAATTATCCTGGGCGTTTTCAAAGCATAAGAAAGCGACATTAAATCAAAATGTACAGCAGGAGCGGCGCTTTGTAATGATCGATGGCTTCCACTTTGACGATAATACACCGGCAATGGAAATACTTCAATCCATCCGGTTTAAAACCGTAGAAGAAGATCCGGTATCTTTACCGCTAATGTTCAGCTCTCAATTAAAAGCAGTTGCTCCGGTAAAAAACGGTTATCTTATTATTGACTCCGATGTGATGACAGATTCAACTCATACGATATTTAATCTTCACGCAGCGGATTCGCTTGACTGGTTGCCTTCTGCTGGTGAAAATAAAAGTTGGTTCAACAAGACGGCAACCTATACGATCTGCTTAACAGACACATTGGGCAGGGAATTCCGCACCCGCAGCCAAAATGTCTATCTTGCCAATGTGGACACTCACCTGCCGCTGGTTGTGGGGCTGGCAGAATTTAACAGTCTCAATCCCTACCCTATAGCGGATTGGACCGAGCTTATGAAACAGCTCAAGATGCGATTGTCGCTGGATAAACATGTTCATCTGCGGTTTGTGGGGCACGCCTGCGGCATTCCTCCAAACACTGTGAATAATAAATACTCAAAAATCCGCGCACTAATATTCCAACAACAATTTATCCGGGAACTCGAAAAATATCACATTACTGATCCGGATTTTTACAAGCTGGTGTTGTCGCGGTTGGATCAAAACGGTACGATTGGTAAGGGTTCTTTTCAACCATTCAGTTGCATTGTAGATCGTCATGACCTGCAAACTCACCAGGCAACCGCTGAGACACAATCTTTCAGTCAAATCAAACAGATTATCAGCGCCGGCGCCGAGGGCGACGTATCCGTCAAGCCGTTTGTTTTCAAAATAAATCCGGATCAGATTAAATTAATCGGAGACAATAATAGTCCCGAGGGGCGGCAAATTAATCGCCGCATCGAAATCCAATTGTACTTCCCGGATCCACGTTTTAGTGATAACTACACCAGATCGATCCAATAAAACCAAGCCGTTAGCGCACACTCTCAATTTTAAGCAACTTGAGATAGCTTTTAGACTCGGTTGAGCTGGGCATGACTCGACTCGAAGCGCCGCTATAGGCAGTTGTTCCCTCATCAAAAGAATCCCCTTCAGATTTCAGAAACAATCCATTTTTAAACGCAAACCAGGTCACAGTTGTGGTCTCGCCTTCATTTTCGGAAGTAATGGTCATATTTCGCTCCGGAAATTCCCGGCTACCAGCTCGTGAATATTCGGTTGTCAGCTTTAATTTTAAACAATCGAATTCATCCACCTTTTCGATGCCCATTACATGGTAATGATTTGTCGAATGGGTAATGATTGCTCCGGAGTAGCCTTCACTTGTCGTGGTATCGATTTTATGTTCAGTCCATTCATCACCGATAGCGATTGATTTATCAACCAATTTCCAGAACAGATTTTTGAAACGATCTTTCGGGTCGCCAAACATCCTGCCCTGGCGCGAGCTGTTTTCGGGCAAACTGTCAATTTCCGTGACCTCGGCCACAGATCCATTCGGTTCAAAAATTACCCGAACCCGCTTCCCGATGAGATCCTGCCTATCAAAATTCCCGCGTCGCTGTCGCTGTGGAATTAGCTCCCGGTAAATACTATCCAGAACAACCACTGCGTTTACTCTACCAACAGAATCGATCGTTTCAACTTCAAAATGAAATTGAACAATATTGATCGACCGATTTTCAAAACTTTCCCCTTGTCTTTCTGTAGTGAACCGGGTCTCCCAACCCTGCTCATAAAAATAGATAAAAGTTGTCGGCGGATGGAACCTGAGTTGGTAGACGTC
>DSAU01000570.1 GCA_011046315.1 bacterium | reverse complement strand
TAATGTTACACTGTTTTATATACAAGTTTTATTCTAATTTTCTCCGGTTGGTTATTTTTAACACGGCAAAATTATGACAGGTTCACATGAAAGGTAGTCACATTCTCATAACAAGCAATCGTTCCGATTACGTCAACAACGCCAGGCAGGCGCTCAATTACCACTCCGACGAATATTCAACTGATTATGCCCTGTCAGCCGACGAATGCTTTGCCAAACTGATGGAAAACCACTACCAATTGTTGCTATTCGACATCAATCTTGATAAAAAGCAGGGTGCGGAGACATTAATCCGTATTATCAGATCAGGAATCGACATTCGGGTAGCCATATTGATCGACAAATCAGACTCACATTTAATCCAACAATATCTTGAAATTGGTGCAATAGCTTACATTTTGAAATCCGATGACCATTTTGAAAAGCTTCCAGGGATCATTTCCAAAATATTGAAAAAATCCGGGGTATCACAACCAGAACCAGTTGCCGAGCCGGCTTCTCCGATGCGCTTACCACAAAAGCCAAAAAAACCTGGCACACAGTTGAAAAAAGAGCTGAGTCGTTTTTCGATCAATCCCGACGGCGTATTTTCATCGGCAAATCAACAATTGCAAACCAAGCTTGGATTTGATTCAAAAGAAATTATCGAGCGTAAGCTCGAAGACATTCTTCATCCTGCCGGGCTTTCTGACTATTTTATTTGGCGGGAACATTGGAAGACAGATAAAATTTCCGACCACAAAACCAGCGTCGTCGGGAAGGCTGGAATCGCACTCCCCGTTGAAATCTCGATATTCCCGATACGGAACTCGCAACAGCAGATAATCCGCTACGAGGGAACGATTGATTTTCTTAAAGTCGATGCTGAACAAGCCGCTGCTAATTTTGACAACGGTTCGGATCGGCAATTTATGCTTAAAAAATTTCATCATTTGATTCAACTTAGTCACACCATAGCCACGCGACAATTTTTTGAGAAAATCACCCTTATGGCTTGTAAAATTTTTGGCTTTCAACAGGCTTCACTTTTTTTGCTGGACCGCCGAAGAGGCGCGTTCGTTCAACAAACAACCACTTCGGAAACAAACGGCGCCAACCAGAAACAACCAGAGATACCTCAAAGCTCCATCGAAAGACTGTTTATCAAACCGCAGCAGTCAGTCGGTTTTATTAGTCATGCCGATACCGGCAATCAACTGGCTGCGCCATTGATTGCGGAACACGCCGGCTTTAACCATCAAAAAGAGTCTGATCGGAGCAACAACAACAATATCGTCATCCTCAAACTAACAGATCAACGTGATAAAAGCTTTGGATATATTTCTCTGATTAAACCGACTCGTCCAACCATCCAATCCCTACAACTCTATCAAAAATTGGAATTGTTCTCAAACCTGGCATCGATAGCGATTGAAAACTACTACTGGATTCTACAGTTTAAAAAACGATACCATAAAGTGGAGCGATTATTTGCCAGTGGGGATATCTTTCGATTGGACTCGACAGAGCCAGAGATCATTGAAGAATTCGCCTGGTCAGTCAAGTCTGCGCTTGATTTTAATTTGGTTATGGTTGGCCTTATTGGCTCCAGCAAAAACCGGCTCAATGTAAAAGCCGCTGCTTGTGAAAACCGAGACAAAAGTATTCAACTGTCGAAGCTGTCGTTTCCGCTCGATGAACTGCGCAAAGTTTTCAAACTGGAACATCGCATCAGCAAATCCTATCTGATCGAGCAACCGGAACCGCTGTTAGCAAAAATTAAAGACTTGTATTATGATTCGGAAAGCGAAACAAGCCCCAATCGTAGCTGGGACAGGCGGCACACATTGATAACTCCGATATATCGACCGAATAATAAAATTATTGGCTTTATTTTTGCCGACGATCCAATCGACGGACAAATCCCAAACCGGGAAACGATTCATACATTGGAACTTTCCGCAAATCAAATTTCAATTGCGCTGGAAAATCGAGCCCGATTTCAACACATGCAAATGAAAGCCTATTATCTGGCGCCGGATCAATACACCCAAAAAAATATTTATCCAATCAACCCTAATCAAAATTGATTTCCGAACTTGCTAAATAATCCCCTTTGCAAAAAAGCCCTTAGCCTCAACAATTTTTTCTTGACTCTATGGATTGATTTATTTATATTATGCCACTATCAATATGCTTATGCGCCCGTAGCTCAATCGGATAGAGCAACGGACTTCTAATCCGTAGGTTGGGCGTTCGAGTCGCCCCGGGCGTACTGAAAAAGCCTCAAAATTAATTAATAGTTTAGGGGCTTTTGTTTTATAAAATCAATATGTTACATTGTCTTCAATTTTCACTTCGTTTTTAACTGCTTTGACTCCTTATTATCATAGTTTAGTCCATTTTACAATTTTTTGGGCACGTATTGGGCACGCGTGCCAATAAATTTTTATCAGAATTTTTTGTTTTAGTCATTTTTAGTGACTTTGAATGGTTTTTATTGAGCAACTCATAAGCCATTGATAATATGTTACTTATGACATGCAAAAATAAATTAAATATTTTTTTTGTATTCATAACATGTTAATATTAATGGACTAAGACAGGATCGAAATAAAAATACCCAAAAAAACCCTTGACACCTCCGGAAAGAATATTTATTTTATGTATAGGGACACAATCTGTTCCCCCGTCCCGAAAACCGGAAACCGCTTGAGATTCTATTTTCGAGTAGATCCTCACAAAAAAAACTTGACAAGTTTGACAGAATAGTTTATTCTATAAATACATAGCAACCTCGTCAAATAAGAATGGGCAGAGCTGCTCATTCTTTTTTGGCGAAGGTGTTCAAAACTATTATAATAGGTGATGAATAATGAAGTATTTTAATGCAAAACTGGCGCCGTATCTCGAAGATGAAAAGCTTGATAAGATAATAAATTTATCAAAAAAGCCTGTCTCGTTAAGGTACATAGCCAGAAGATTTAATTTAACAGTCTATGGCGTTAAGCGACTGTTAGAGTATTATAATTCACAAAAAATAAAATAACAAACCAACACGACGAGGTTAATATGATTAATGCCAAACAAATTCAATTTATCAGTAAACAACAACAGAATCCAGAGCAAGAGTGAAGGTAGAGCTCTTACCGGATTTAATGTTAAAAGTTTCGATCTGGAGAATCCAGACGAGATTACCATTTTAAAGGAGATATTTCAATCAAATTGTTACAGTAATAACCAATTGACAGAGCCCAAGGATAAAGATAAAGCCGATGGTTATCAAGGGTCATGCCTTCTAAAGAATTATGTCGGTATGCACGGAATTGTCCTTGATATCGACGAACCAGGCTTAACCATTGACGATGCAAAAGAGAGGTTTAAAGACTATGTTTATCTAATCCACACATCTTCGAGTCACCAGGTTGATATCCCTGATAAAGGTGGCAGCATCGACCGCTTTCGAATCATTCTGCCATTTGAACCTCAGGAAAATGATGAACCGCATTATAATAATAAAAGCGATGCAGATCGATTATATAACTTCCTGAAAGTTAAACCCAGAAAATGCGATAGCCACGGAGACACAAAGGCACAGAGAAAATATTTATAAAATGTTATGATCAATTTTAGAGAAAAACTTTTTCATTTTTCTGTCCTATCATTTTTAAAAAATAAATACTGTTTTTTCTTTGTGATCCTTTGTGTCTCGGTGGCTCTGTGGCTATTTTTTAATTTTCTATTGCATTATTTGGGTTAAACTGTGGGGAAGCGCGTTTGTAGATTCGATGGAAGATAATAAACGTTTGATGATTACCGTGCTTGACATTTTGGATCAATCACCGTTAGGCACAGCAGCCGGTTATGGCGTTCCACTTGAGATAGACAGGGATTTTGCTGCCAAAGAATTGGGATTTTCACGAGTCCAGAAAAATCCCATTTATGCTCAAAACAGTCGAGGAAAATTTGAAAGTTCACTGTTTCATGTATTGAGCCAGATTATGTTCGATTTAAATAAAATTGCCACTGATCTCATTTTATTTAGTATGCCCGAGTTTGGATTTTTCAAATTACCGGTTGAATTTTGTACTGGCAGTTCTATCATGCCGCAAAAGAAGAATCCTGATGTACTGGAGTTGCTTCGTGCAAAATATTTTATTCAATTTATACATGGTTAGTAAAGAAAAAACCGAATGCGCTTTACTTCTGCATTCGGTTTTTAGGTAGATTAAATAAGCAGAACTGCTGTAAAAAAAAAGTGTTAAATATTTATACGTGACAAATTCTATTTTTGAAAAATTAGCTTTTTTGTTTCTAAAAAAAGTTGTTTCGCTTGTCCAGTGTTTTCCCTGGTTGCGGCAGCTTGTATTTTGTACAAATATACTCCGCTGGGCATATTTTTTGGTTGCCAGGTTATTTTGTATTCACCGGCTGGATGCATTCTATTAGTCAGTGTCTCAATTTCTTGGCCAGAAATATTATAAATCTTCAGGG
>DSAU01000298.1 GCA_011046315.1 bacterium | reverse complement strand
GTATAATCTTTGAACAGGACAGCAGCATCAACACAATTAAACCAATATTTCGCAAACGATCCAAATATATTTTCTCCACAACGGTAATTTTATTATTCACAGCTAAATCAGAAATCCCAACCAAAGAAGAATTGTTTAAAAGTGCCGGAGCTGATATCAAATTTGTCCGGATTGAAAAGATCATTGGTATCATTAAATCGAAATTTTTTACCGAAGTCAAATCGAAGGACCAGTACACCACCGAGACGAAATCGGATTCCGAATCCGGCACTGCCGAGTACAGAGTCCAACTGATCATCCCAGGCGTTTCCCAGATCAATAAACGTCGCTCCTCTGATGGCGCTGAATGCCATTCCACCAAAGGGGAAGTTGATCATGAAACGATCGATGAACGGGTATCTCAGTTCGTTGTTCACCAGAAAAATTTTTTTCCCCCAGAGCGACCATCGTTTGTAACCGCGCAGGTCCCAACTACCACCCATGTAAAATCGAAGCGCTTCTTTGCCGTGATTGTAGCGAGTCATTGCCCGAACCGCATAGGTGGTTCTTCTCGATAGACGAAAATATTTTCTGGCATCGAAGATGATTGTGTAAAAATTCACATTTGAGTGCCTGATGTCGGTGGTGTTTCCCAGGGTTATATTGATGCGTTCACCGTCCATGGGACCGCTTGGTCCCCATAGCGAATTGTCTTTGACGTAGCCGATAAAATTTGACAGCAACAGTGCGTCGCGGCTGTGGTCGGTGCCCAGCCATTCTTTGTACGATTTTCGAAAATTGATGCTGCCCTCGATTCGATGAAATACTGACAGCGGATAACTGACCGAGGCGAAACCGCCATAACGCCGTTCATAAAAAAAGCCATCGTACCAGTTGAAATAACGACCGGCAAAATGATACATGCCGAGCGCGTAATTGGTCCGATGCGATAAATCAAGCCGGGACACCGAGATGTTGAAACTTTCTAAAAATTCATCCCTGGTCTGGGCATTGTTAAACAATAGAAAATGATACTGATAATTTCCCAGCATATCGCTGATAGCAACTTGCGCGCCGCCGGATGTACCGAACATCGGGTCTTGCATAATCGCACTCTGCGCCACATCGAGATTAAATTTGGGCTTATATTGAATAGTTGTGACCACTGACTGAGCCACGATTCTGGGGAATTGGTGAAATTCTGTTATCAGCGGTAAAGTGTCATTCTGAACTACCTTTGCCGAATCATATTGCTGGGCGATGTCATCCAATATTTGAATCTGAAAGGAAAATTTTTCAAAAGCGGTAAACGCAAGCTGGTCGTCATCTATCCATTCCGGATCGTGTGCGCCGGTGGTGAAATTGGTAATTTTTTTGGCTTCAACTGACGGTTGAAGCATGGAAAACCGGGGCAGCTGAGCCAAAGCGGATCTTTTTTCTTCCGGAAATGCTGATTGGTCAGTTTTGACGAGCCAGATATTGAGCGCGCCGTCCCGGTCTGAGGTAAACGCCAGGTATTCGTTATTGGGCGAAATTGCCGGCGTATAGTCATTATGAGCGCCATAGGTAACATATTTCAGCGCGCCTGACTCGATGTGATGGGCATATAAATTATAATAAGTTTGTTGATCGATCACGGTGCGGTCTGAACTGAAATATAAATATTCGCCGCTCTGATCCCAAACAGGATCCCGGTCGTCATAAAAATCGTTGGTCAGTCGCTGAATTTTTTCGTAGTCAATGGTCAGCAGATAAAGATCGCTTTTTCCGACAAAGTCGATGCCGGTAAAAGCCAGCCGGTTGTTGTCCGGCGACCATGACGGTGAAAATAATGTGATTACGCTATCAGACTTGAACTGATTCAGCAGTTTTTTCTGATGTGTATCAAAGAGATATAATACATCGCTATCACCGCTTTTGGAGATGAAAGCCAGAATGCCATCGCTATTGATGTCAATTTTGCTATTGAGAATGTGGAATGATTCAAAGTCGGCGCTGCGCTCTCCTTTGATCAGAATTTCGACGCCTTTCTCTTCCTGGGTCGGTTTTTCCGGAATTGGCATTTGATAAATATTTGAATAGCCGGAGCGATTGGAGACGAAAGCGATGTAGGATTGGCTGTCTTTGATAAATGCAGCCGGTTTGGTATTGATTCCATTCATGGTAATTTTCCGCGCCACCATTTCCGGAAAATCGTTGTCTGCCATTATGGGATAATATCGTTTCTTGAGATGGTATATCCATTCGCGGTCGAATTCCTGGTAGTCCAACCCGATCGTCAGTTTCATCACATTGGAAAAATTTTCTTCCTTCCAACTGTTTTTAATCAACTCGATAATTTTTTCTTCGCCGTAAGTGTCGGCAATATATTTTAGTATTGCCTGCCCCTCTTTGTACATTAAAAATGATCCGTAAATCTGGTACATCGACATCAGCGGAACTAAATAGCCATTCAATACAGCATCTTTGATAAACATCTCCGCGTTGTCGTCCCAGCCAATAGACCAGTACTCAGCCAGTCCTTCAATGAACCACAGCGGCAACTGTGGATAGTGAGTTTTACGGTGATTTTTTAAGGTGCGATAATGCAAGCTATGGGTAAAAACGTGTATCAGCTCATGACGAATCACCCGTTGAAAGTCGGCAATAGAACCGTTCGCTGGAACCACGACTCTGCCTTTAATAAATTCAAAAAAGCCACCCACACCTTCGGGAAGGATATAGGGAATAGTATTGGTCTGTTGAAAGTGAGTATGATTGGAATAGAAAATAAGCGGGATTTTATGATTGATATTGTGATTAAATTTATCCTCCAGTATGCGATAGCTAGCTTCAGCATAAGCTGCGCCAATCTCCGCCAGCTCCCGCATTTCCGGGTAAAAATAAATTTCAAAATTCTCAGTTTTCAGGATGTACCAGTTAAAATTGTTATACTGAACTTTGTTCCTGCCGAAGTAATATTGACTGAATGCGATAGTATGGCTGACAATAATGACAAAAGTGACGGCGAAAAATTTTATCAAAAATCTATCCACTCGCAGTGAACCCCTTGGTTAGCTTTTTTCAGTAACTATTTTTTAGATTATACGCTTGACAGTGTTTATGGTTTAATTTATATGAAAATTCTTTGGAATGCAAGCGATTTTTTTTTACATGTTTAATTCATTAATCTTACCACCAAGGCACAAAGTCACGAATCCCGCCGCGGCGGGAACAAAGTTGTGAAAGAAGCATTTATAAAAAATATTCTGAGTCGATTAATCTCCTTTGCCTGTCAAGCTTTATATTTTAATTACGTTGTGTGCCTTTGTGAATTATTCAGGTTAAAGAGGAGCCTGGAATAATAAATGGCAGCTTATTTTTAAAAAAGTTGATCGGCTTAATCTATAAAAGATGTTGATTGATTTTCCGGGAGAAAATGGCTAATGCCAAAATTGTCGACCAATATCGCGTTTCTGCCGTATTGTGCTGTAAAAAATCCGCAATAACGATCCTGCAAACCAGGGCGCCTGCTGTTTCCTGTGATGCTAACTTTGATCCTACCGAGCTCGGAATAATCCCAGAGGCGAATGACCTCTGCAATAATAACTCCATTAAAATATTTTACCGATAACTTCACCCATTCATCGGGTAAAATTTCCGGCAACTGAATGGGATGAGGTGTAGATTGGGCATAAAAATCCGGCTGGTTTTTTTCAACATGTAGATACCAGTGGTTCCTGTTCCAGAAAAGATACACTAAATAGCCTTTGAAATAATTGTTCGGATTTGCCTTTGCTGAGCGGATCTGAAGTCCGGCGCCACCCATGTTTGGAACGCCAAGCTTGAATTCTCCTGATAGTACGAAGTTGTCAGCGGGTGCGATCTTGCGATACTGTCCGAAGCTTCGCATCATGATTCCACCATTAAGCTCAACTTTTGTAGGAGTTACATGACCATTATTTGTAAATGATTGATAACCCACGTCATAATGCCACATTAGCGTATCCAGTGGACCAACGGATTGGGAGAAATTTTCAAAGGTGAAATAGGTGTATGAAAAAGCTTCTGGCGATAGCTCGCTTTCAAATCCATTACGATCGACTGAGGCAATAGCGCAATAGTAACCCTGGTTTTGCTCAAGATTTTTTATCTCCAAATAGGACTTGGAACCATGCACCAAAATCGTGTCGCTATAGACTCGGCTGGTTTTCCCATAAAAGATTTTATATCCTGAAATCTCTTCAAAATGAACCGGTTGCCAAACAGCGACCAGCGATTGGTCTTCGCTGATTAGTTTTAACTCAGCCGGAGCAAATATCTGGTCATTTTCCGGAGGAATTGCTCGCTTATGACAACCAATCAAACTGA
Source organism: bacterium (assembly GCA_011046315.1). Lineage (GTDB taxonomy): Bacteria > Zhuqueibacterota > Zhuqueibacteria > Thermofontimicrobiales > Thermofontimicrobiaceae > Kaytiofontadaptatus. The sequence goes on along the minus strand of DSAU01000298.1, from coordinate 153 downwards.
TGATTCCGCAAAAAAGGTAAATGATTAGTTTTGAAATTTTCATGGAAAATTTTTTAATTTAAAATTGATTATCTCGCTGCAAATTTATAAAGTTACTAAATAAAACTAAATAATATATTGATTATTATAGATATAAAAAAAAGTACATCAATG
>DSAU01000416.1 GCA_011046315.1 bacterium | reverse complement strand
ATTTAAGATACTAGAAAAAAAATCTAACCATTCATTCACGTGACGCTTTCAATAATCCTTATATTGAAAAACAAATCAAAGCTGAACAATTAAAATTTTCTTTTCACCGTCCCGTAAAACCTCGACGCTGATTCTCTGGCCAACTTTAAACTCTGCCAGCCGATTCATGTATTCATAAATATCATTCACCGGCTTACCCTCCATTGCCACAATGACGTCTCCTTTTTCCATACCGGCGAGAGCGGCGGGACGATCTTTAATCACCAAATCAACGCGCATTCCTTTTACATCAGCAGCAGCGTGATCAGGCATAATTCCGAGTGTTACCTTAAACCGCCTTCTGGTCGTCTGGCGAACCTTGGGACCGGCCTCCTGAAAAGCGAGCTTCTGCGGTTGGTTTATTATCTCCACTGCCAATTCATACACAAAATCTGCTATGATTTTAACTCCGTCCATATTAACATATTCAATATCATCATCTGGAGTATGGTAAAATTCATGAGCGCCGGTGAAAAACATCAGCACCGGAATATCATGAATATAAAAATTGGCATGGTCCGATGGTCCATACCCTTCAGGAGATGTTTTAATCGGAAGCGAATGAGCTTTTGCAATTTTTTCCACCATTTCGTTCAGACCGACTGCCGTGCCGGTCCCGCCTACAGTAAGCCCTTCCCGTAACGATTCGAGCCGCCCCACCATGTCCAGATTGAACATGAATTGAATTTGTTTTAAATCTACCAATGGGTTATTGGTGAAATATTTGGATCCGAGCGTCCCCATTTCCTCGGCTGCAAAAGCGATCATAATAACACTTCTTTTCATTTCTTTTCGATACGCGGCAACCTTTTTGGCGATCTCCAGGATTGCTGCCACCCCGGAAGCATTGTCATCGGCGCCGTTGTGAATTGCCAGCGTGTCCGGTCGACGAGACCCGGACCCTGGTCCGCCAAAGCCAAGGTGATCATAGTGGGCGCCAATGACGAGATATTCACTATTAAAAACAGGATCTGCGCCGCGTAATATTGCAACAACATTTTGGGTCTTCACTTTATTTTTGATGATATCGGCGGCGCCAGTCACTTTGCTTTCGACAACGAAGCCTATCGGTGTCCGGCTTTCATTAATTTGCTGCTCCAATGCCACAATCGTTTTCCCCGAAGGCGCCAATATTTGATCAGCAAGCGTTCGTTTAAGCTGAAAAACCAGAATCCCGGCATCGGATTCGCTCCGGTCATAAAAAAGATCGATCAGCTCATCTTTGGCGTCAAATTTTTCGCCTGAAACAAAGAGAACGCCTTTCGCTCCGTGGTCTTTAGCTGTCAACACTTTTTTGCGCAATGAACTAAATGGAGCAAAACTGTTGTCATTTTTATCCGGATCAGGGTCTCCCTTCAAGATAAGACACCATTTGCCAACTACATCGAGTTGCTGATAGTCGTTCCAAACAAGACTGTCGCTGTTGATGTCAAATCCATAACCGGCAAAAGCCACTGTTGCGGAAAGTGAATCATTCCTGCTAAACGACAAGGGTGTAAAATCAACCCCGGGTTCGCCCTGATAGTTTGATAATATTAATTTATTGTTGGGACCTGTTTGAATATCGGAAATTGCTTCGAGATATTGAAAGCCGTTGTCGCCCAGCAGTTCAAATCCTGAGCTAATTAGCTGCTCTCGAATATATTGAGCTGCAATTTTGCCTTCCGGTGTGCCCGGTTTTCTTCCTTTCAGGGAATCCGAAGCCAGAAACGATATATGCGCTCGAAGATTCTCAACCGAAATATCTTCCGGGGGCTTGGCAATTGTGATTTGACAATAAATTGACAGTAGAAATATCGATGCAAATATTCGCCATGATTTCATCTTCTATTCTCCCAAATGATCAATAGCAATGTTCCTTACCAGTGGTTTGAAATCAGATCGTTACCCGAGGTTTTAGATGCACAATTGCTGTATTTGACGCAACAATTTATTCACACCGATAAGACTATTTTTTGATGATTCGGTTCCCTTTGATAGCTAACTTGTTGGATTAGCGTCGTTGTTAGATTTGAGCTAATCAGTGGAATTCCGATTGGTGTCAATGACGAATAAGTAAAACATCGGTTACAGATGGAATACTGAAACTATCGCTTGATATGCTGATTATTTGACAGATGATAAAATTTTTAATATGTCTAATAAACCAGATTTCTTTAAGAAATCTGGTTTATAAACCAAAGAATGAAATACTACACGACTACTCCCCAAAAAGTAACTCGTTACTAAATCGGCAGAACAAGATTGTATTAAATTGATACAAATAAGTAATGTGTGTTCCTAACCAATACAGTCCAATTTCATAAATGTAATTCAATTTCAACAATAGCGGTTATAATTGGCTATTATTTCAATAAAATAAAAGATCAAACAGGTTGAGTTGCCCATTGGCATAATTTTTGACGATTTTTAATTTGAAACAATATTTCAAACATATACATACCGGGGCCAGCACGTTTTTCCATCCGCAACTGTTTAACGATTAGTTTCGATCAATTCGAACAGAACAAATATAATTCAAAAATGCATCCACAAGAAAAAAAAAGAAAGTCCATTAAACAGTCCTCGTTTTTATCCGACAATCCGGTTGACGTTTACGGGTCATCTGTAGCTTTCAAATTTCCCAAGGAGTTCAAGAAAAAATGGCTCGAACAACTAGACCTGCGATTTTGGATCATTCTACTGGTAACTTTTGTCGTAGAAATCGGATTAATCATATTTTTAACGGCGCGGATCAAAGGGCAGGATCAGCCGGTGAACGTTGAAAAAATTCAAAAACGATACGCTAATTTGCTGTTGACAGAGCGCCCTCTTCATGAGATATCTAAAATTGATGAAGCAGAAACTAAGCAACCATCCGTGTCGCCAACAACTGCATTACATGTGGGCGCCGACAAGCTTATCGAAGAAAAACCCTCCCCGGCTCCTCCGGAGAAGTCGGAAAAAAAGGTAGCGCTTTCAAAAGTGACAACACCATCGTTATCAAAGGAAGAACGCGAAGCCGACCGAGAGACAATAGATCAATACTCCAGCGCGCTCAGCCGTGAAGTCAATCAACGTGGGATTTTACAGTATCTGACTAATGAAAAAAATGTGACGGCAAAGGAAGAATTATCAGAGCTGTTTTTAAGCAGCGAGAAAAATATCCGCTTGCTTGGCGAGTCCACTAACGGTTTGGATTTAAAAAATATTAGCGTAGGAAGCGCCGCAGCCCCAGCAAAGCGCCAGACAACGGACGAAACCGAAAGACAACTTAGAGGCTCCACGGTTTTTGCATCAACTCGCCACCATCTTGCGCGTTTAAACCGGGTCGAAAAAGTGTCTCTGGAAAAGGCAGAAAAAAACGTGTCGTTTGAGATAGATACTGAATCGAATCTTGTCAAGCAGCAAGAAAAATCGCGCGCTCGGACTGCGGATCAAGTTACAGCCGTGTTGCTCTCTCATAACCGGGCGATTCAGGATTGTTATAAACATGTACGGAAAAGCAATCCTGATTTAAAAGGAAAAGTCACAGTCCGCTTCTCTGTAAATCCCAAAGGCGCTGTAGAAGAAGTGCAAATATTGGAATCCACCATTGATGATGAAAGGTTATTACGTTGTTTAGTCAACCGAATTCGGCGCTGGCGCGACTTCGGTGAATGTGATTCAGAAATCGGTACTGTCAGTTATCGTCAAAGTTACGTATTTGGATATTAGCTGTACCCCCGATAATATTTATCCCCGTAGCGGATTGAGCAGCATCCTGGCACGCGCAGTTAGAGCTCAATCCGTTATTGTTTTAATATGCTATCCAATCGGCGATGTATAGAAATTTCTTCCGGAGAGACCCTTGCCTGGTACGGCAAAATTTTTACTCCAGCGACATTCGCTTCTCTTAACACCTGCTCATATTCCGGGTCAATGTGATCGGCAGGGGCGAAATATTCACAATCCGAACGTTGGATTAGAAAAAAAATCACCGCCTCTTTTCCAGCTCGTTTGAGCCGAATCAACTCGTTCAAATGCTTCACGCCGCGTTTTGTGGGGGAGTCAGGAAACATAGCGACTCGGTTTTGCACCAGCGTCACGTTTTTAATTTCGATATAACAGCTTTCGTAATCAGCCTCTAAAACCAAATCTAACCGGCTGTTACCGATTTTCTGCTCGGTGAGTATTTTGTGGAAACCAACAAGTTCGGGAATTTTTCCCAATTTTATTGCATCTGCTACCACCTTGTTCGGTAGCATGGTGTTTATTCCGACCCAGGTAGAACCAATACGGATCATTTCCCAGGTGTATTGATATTTCCGTTTCGGATTTGGATGAAACGATAACATCACCTGGCTTCCATGAGTGTTGCAAGAGCGCATGCTGCCGGAGTTGGGGCAATGTGCAGTGATCTGTTCCCCACTATCCAACCGGATATCAGCAAGAAATCTCTGATAACGCCGGATTAAAGTCCCGGAGCTCATCT
>DSAU01000487.1 GCA_011046315.1 bacterium | reverse complement strand
GATTTGCTAAGCTTCATGGTTCACCTCTTTGTTTTATGTAAAAAAATTATGTGACTGTTTCTATTTTTAATGCCAAATGAGGTGACTTTGTTCTTAATAATTATAATATAGTAATCTTTTTAACTTCATCGGAGACCTCCTAAAATTGATAGCAAAAAACATGTTACCACTACGTGGTTTTACCTGAATTGGACAACGATATTCTGTAAACATATCACCGCTACGCGGTTTTCTCACTCATCTGTGCACTTAAACCCCGAAGGGGGGTGATATATTTATAGCAAATTGGCGCCCAAAAAGCCTGGTAACTCCGTAGTTATTGGTGGAAAAAGAAACTGATGCCATCGCTGTGTTTGTAAATAATATTAAAAATAGATGGCTTGATTTAAAAATTTTATCATCTGTCAAATAGTCAGATTATTAAGCGATGGCATCAGCACTCCACCTGTAACTGATATTTTGCTGATAGTTCATTTTTTTTGCTTGCATTCCTCCTCAGAAAATAATATATTAACGGGTATTTTTTGTCGGTACGATGATTGCATCAGATCGCAGAAAAAATTTTCTATTTCCGATCTGAAACGGCAGAGAAACATGGTCGCATTATCATTCGGAACCTTTTTTACCCGGAATCGCTTATGGAGACTCAAACATGGAAGACCACAACCAACAACGGCAGCAATTGAACAATTCAGCAAAAACAGTATCCGCCAGCCAGCAACCTGTCCCGGATGCAGATATGATTTCGATGGAAACGATTGTGACCATGCTGGTGCGAAAAAAAATCTGCACGGTTGAAGAATTGTTCGTCCTGGAGGGGCAACTTCAGGAGCAGAATCAAAATTTTCATCACAATAATTTTATCAACATTCATCATAACGAAGATCGCGTCCGATTTTCCGGATTGAAGCGAAAAATGAGCCGACGTCGCTGGACGAGACGGCTGGGTACGGCGCTATTCGGTTGGAAATGGAAAAAGGTGAAAAAATCATCCAAAGGAAATATCTAACATTGCTGATTTTTATGGTACCTCCGTAATCGCTTGTGGGAGCCGATAAAAGGCTTTGGCTGCGCTAATTGGCGAAATCTGCAATAAAAAAGATGATCATTCTGCATTTGCAAGCAGTCGATGGAATTTTTTTTTAGCGCATGTATTGGAACTGATCACTACTCAGATGCGTGAAAACTCAAAATCATAATTTAGCTTGAGTCTGTCTATGAAATTACAAATTAACAAAATAGCGACCATTTTCCTGCTATTATTTATTCTTATTGCCAGCAGTAGCTTTGCCCAAAAATTGCCCGATCCGGTGGGATATGTGAATGACTTTGCCCGGGTTGTTTCTTCCGATATCAGCCAGCAAATCACCGCCATTTGCACTGAAGTTGAAACGAAAACCAGCGCTCAAATTGCCGTGGTGACCATTCCATCGCTGGAAAATTATTCCATTGAAGAATATGCAGTACTGCTGTTTGAAAAGTGGGGCATCGGCGCCAGGGGAAAGGACAACGGCATTTTGATCCTGAATGCGATTGAAGACCGCAAAATTCGCATCGAAGTCGGTTATGGGCTCGAGGGAATCATCCCCGACGGCAAAGCTGGCAGGATTCGCGACCAACATTTGATACCCTATTTAAAAACAGCTGAGTATGGCAGAGCTTATCTGTCTGCGGTTCAGGCTATTGCTGGTGAAATCGCAAACGAATATGGCGTTGAGCTCAGCGGGGGCGTTACGCCAATAAGAGGCGAGGATCAAGGCAGTGGCGCCGGTAAATTGATTACCATCCTGATTCTCATTTTTCTGGTTTTTATTACTCGGGGGCGAATTTTGCCGTGGCTATTTCTGGGCGCCATGCTGGGCGGTGGAGGTCGCAGTCGAGGCGGATTCGGCGGCGGTGGTGGGTTCAGCGGCGGATTCGGCGGATTCGGCGGCGGCATGAGTGGCGGCGGCGGCGCCAGCGGCAGCTATTAGCGTTCAGTTGCTGCTGAGGCTGGAGTTGAAATTTTGCTGAATATCACTGAACACACTGAAAACTATGGTAAATGCTAGCAAAAGTAATGATAACCAAATAGTTGGAGAGAAAATCCATGGGAAAAATTCCGAAATCTCCCGAAGAGATATTTGATCCATTCGTGAGCGAATATAAATCCGCGTTTGGTGATGACCTGGTGTCGGTTATTTTATACGGCAGCGCTGCGCGCGGTGAATACATCTATAAAAAATCGGACATCAATTTTTTGATTCTTCTGTCGGAATCCGGTATTCGCAACCTCCAGCAGGCTGTTCCTTTGATTAAAAAATGGCAAAAACGCATGGTCAGCACGCCATTGCTCTTAACAAAACAATACATTCAAACCTCGCTGGATACGTTTCCGATTGAATTTTTAACCATGAAACAGCACTATCAGGTCCTTTACGGCGAGGATGTTTTCGTGGATATTAAAATCGATAGCCGCGATTTACGATTGCAATCTGAACGTGAGGTCAGGGGAAAACTACTTCACTTGCGTGAGAACTATTTAAATACGTATGGAGAAGCCAAAGCCATCCAAAACCTGCTGAAGGTGTCGTTGCCGACTTTTGTTTCAATATTTTCCGGTTTGCTCCATTTGAAGGATCAACCGATTCCGTCGGTAAAAAAGGATGTGTTAAAAATGACTGCTGATGTATTTTCACTCGATTTTTCAGTATTTGATAAAATCAACAAATTGAATCAAAATCAAATCAAATTTTCTAAAGACGAGCTAAATCAACTTGTCGGACAATATATTGAACAAATTCGAAAATTGACCTATATCGTTGATGAAATGTAATAACCCAAGGAGAACCAGCGATGAGTAAAGGATTGAAAATCGTATTAATTATTTTAGCGATTGTCGTGGTTGTCGGATTGATGTTAGTCAGTCCTTATAACAAACTGGTAACGATGGACGAGCAAGTCAATACCGGCTGGGCAAACGTGGAAAACATGCTCCAACGGCGCTACGACCTGATTCCGAATCTGGTTGAGACCGTGAAGGGTTACGCAGCCCATGAACGGGAAGTGCTGACCGAAGTAACCGAAGCCCGCGCCAGTGTCGGCGGCGCCCAAACACAGCAGCAGATGATTGAAGCCAACAATCAGCTTTCCAGCGCCCTGTCACGATTATTGGTGGTGGTGGAACGCTATCCCGATTTAAAAGCCAACCAGAACTTTATTCAATTACAGGATGAATTGGCAGGAACCGAAAACCGGATCGCGGTTGCCAGACAACGCTATAATGAAACAGTGAGAGGGTACAATCAGACGGTGCGTCGTTTTCCGACCAACATTATGGCAAGATTGTTTGGCTTTGAACAACGTCCCTATTTTGAAGCGCCGCAGGAAGCCCAGCAAGCGCCTAAAGTTGACTTTAGCCGATAAAAACTTGGTTGTTTTCTACTCAAAAACAATCCGAAAGATGGATTTTTCCCAAACTGATAGGGATGAATTTTCAGGATGCGCAGGGGTTGCGTCATCTGACGTTTTTGTTTAAAATTTTAGCATACCGAATCCGCTATCGGAAAGCCGATCGACTGTTGAAGTCATAGTGATGGAGACATGTTTATGAGCGCTACAATATTGCTGATTATGACAGTTGTTGCTTTTATTCTCGGATACATTTTTTACGGACGCTTTATTTCCAACAAACTGGGTATTGACCCGAGCCGAAAAACTCCGGCGCATACCATGCGCGATAATGTGGACTATGTGCCGGCAAAGGCGCCGGTATTGTTGGGTCACCATTTCGCCTCGATTGCCGGCGCAGCGCCAATTATCGGACCCATCACTGCCGCCGTATTTGGTTGGATTCCGGTTTTCCTGTGGATCGTTTTCGGCAGCATTTTTATCGGCGCAGTGCATGATTTCACTTCGCTGGTGGCGTCGGTTCGGCACCAGGGGCAGTCAATCGGTAAAATTATTGAAGCTTACATCGGGCAACGCGGCAAGCAACTTTTTTTGATGTTTTCCTGGGCAACACTGGTGCTAATAATCGCAGCGTTCGCCATTCTGGTCGCCAGAACTTTTGTGGTAACTCCTGAAGTCGCCACCTCTTCAATATTTTTCATCATCTTGGCAATTTTGTTCGGGCTTTCGATCTATCGGTTGAATGTACCGTTATCCGTAGCGACGCTCATCGGCGTGGGCGTATTGCTAATATGTGTTTGGCTGGGGGTAAAGCTTCCTCTTATTTTTAAATCTTTGTCCGATAATAGCGCACAGCAAGTTTGGACGTGGGTGTTGTTGGCGTATATCTTCGTAGCTTCAGTAACGCCGGTGTGGATTTTACTACAACCGCGCGATTATTTGAATTCATTTTTATTGTATCTTGTACTTTTCGGCGCATTTGTGGGAATTCTGTTCACCAATCCCATGATACAACTCCCGGCGATTACCCATTTTGTTGATCCCAAATTGGGTGCAATTTTTCCGATACTTTTTGTTACTGTAGCATGTGGAGCAATTTCTGGCTTTCACTCGT
>DSAU01000049.1 GCA_011046315.1 bacterium | reverse complement strand
CTATAACTATCAATTAAATTCTTTAAATGAATGAGGTAAAAAGATGAGAATAAAAAAAATTGATAAAAAGATTAAATATTTATTCGCCTTTTTACAATTAATTCTATTATTAATTTATACATCAGTTTCTATCGGCGATGAAACAAAATGGATAGCTATTGGCTCATTACATAACTGGTATTCTAGCGCTGGTTGTGAAATAGAAGTTGGGCGTCGGCATTTAATACCTGATCAACAGGATGGGTTGAGATGGCCTGCTCAATTTAAATATCAAGATTCTCAAGCGGCAAAGGCGCTCTGGATCGGAGCAAGAAATTATTACGATCCAATTAAGGATCAGACATTTAATTATAAAGTTGTTCATGTGGGACCCAGACATTTTGACGAAGATAACGAATTCATGCCGGTAGAGTTTAAATTAATCGGACGCTTTGATTCACCAAATGTCTATGTGGATGGCTTGCCTGCTTGCAATACTGATTTTATGGACATCGTGGATGAGGTTGATCCTACACTTAAAGCAGATAGAATGCTGTATAATGTGGTAAATACATCTATTGGGATTACCATTACCAGAAAAATATATGCGTTCAGTCAGCAACATCATGATAATTATTTTGTTTATGAATACGTGTTTAAAAACACCGGAATTTTTAACAAAGATGGTAATAAAAAAGAACAAACGCTTGAAGATGTGGTTTTCTTTTTTCAATATCGATACGCGCCTTCAAGAGAAGGAGGTCCTTATGGCTATTACTTTTGCCCCCAAAACACATCATGGGGTCGTAATACTATGAATGATGTGATTGGTGAAGATCCTGCTGCTGGAGATCCATTCCGCGCGATGTTTTCCTGGCATGGGAAACATTCTGGTTGGCAGGGTCCCGGAGACGCGATTGGAGCTCCGGATTTTACAACCGATGGTCGTATTACGGCTCAACAGTTTGTTGGTATGGTAACGATCCATGCCGATAAAGCAGCCAATGATAAAAATGACGATGTTTACCAACCTTCCACAACCTATTATTATGATTCGGATGGGCCAACTAGCTCGGGAAACGATCAATTCAATGAAGCGAAAATGGCTGCTGAATACGAGATTATGACCAGGGGACATGCTGAGTTGAGCCATGCTGAAGCCGTCGGTGATGGTAATGCCAATGAGTTCGGAGACACGCCAGGCGGTTATTCTCAAGCTCAGGGATTTGGACCGTACACCCTGGCTCCAGGAGACAGTATTCACATTGTAGTAGCCGAAGCAGTTGCTGGTATTAATCGAAGTTTGTGTTACTCGATTGGAGATAAATGGTTGAATGGAAGCTCACCGTTTGAATTGCCGGATGGCTCGACGACCAGTAACGCGAATGAATATAAAAACGCCTGGGTATTTACCGGAAAAGATTCGATATTACAAACATTTCAACGGGCAGTTGATAACTATCATTCTGACTTCAATATTCCACAAGCGCCGCCGCCACCCGATCAATTTGATGTTATATCTGGTGGTGATCGCATTATTTTGAGTTGGTCAAAAACCGCAGAATCATGGCCTGGATTTGCGGGTTACAGATTATTTCGAGCTATTCATACACCTGACACTACTTTTAATGAAATATTTGCCTGTGGGTTAGGCACAAGTCATCCTAATATAGTGAACTCATTTGACGATACAAGCGCTGTAAGGGGGTTCGATTATTATTATTATGTCGTCACCTTTGATGATGGAAGCAATAATAATTCACCCGTTAATCCGACAGGTTCGTTACAAAGCAATCTATTTCTCACCAGGACAAATGAACCAGCGTACTTGAAGAGGCAACCCGGCGAAAGGTTGGCAGATATTCGAGTAGTTCCCAATCCATTTAACATAAATGCGCGCGATTTACAATATGGCGTTAGCGCTCCAGACCGAATCATGTTCCTGGAAATTCCTCCTCAATGTCATATAAAAATATTTACAGAACGAGGCGACTTAATTTATGAAATTGAACATAACGATGGTAGTGGTGATGAAGCCTGGAACTCGATAACTACATCCCGCCAGGTTGTGGTTAGCGGAGTTTATATCGCGTATTTTGAAGTGACCGAAGACTATCATGATCCGGCTACTGGAAGATTAATATATCGAAAAGGAGATAACACCTTTCGCAAATTTGCCATAGTTAGATGATTTTGGGAATACAACTAAATTTGTCAGTGTTTAAAATTTTAGGAGAAATAAAAATGAGAAAAATGATTCTGGTTTTATTCATCCCTTGTTTAGTGTTCCAATTTTTTGCATCTTACAGTTATACTGCAGAAAAAAAATTGGCGCAAACTGGCTTGCAATTTTTAAGTATTCCAACTGATGCCCGGGTTGCAGCAATGGGCGAAGCCTTTACAACTGTCCCCGGTCAATCCAGTTCAATGTTCTTTAATCCGGCCAACATGGCTCTAATGAATTCATTCGTTGATTTTTCAATCAGCCAAAACAACTGGATTTTCGATATTAACCAATACGCAGGCAGTATTGCTTTTAACCCGGCCCGAGGACTCTATGGCAGCTTTGGGATTAGCGTATTGTCAGTAGATTATGGTGAGTTTTATGGCACCGTGGTTGACCCAACCTTGGAAAAAGGTTATCGCAACACTGAAAATTTTGCCCCATCTGCCTTTGCCATCGGTTTCGGGTATGCCAAATCCCTGACAGATCGTTTTTCTGTTGGCGGTCAGGCAAAATACGTCTATCAAGAACTGGGAAGTAGCACCTTGCCGGTGGGCGACATAAAAGATGGGGTTACAAAATCGGTTGATAACAAGGTTGATGTAATTGCATTTGATTTTGGAACAATTTACAAAACCGGTTTTAAAAGCCTTGTTTTTGGGATGAATGTACGCAATTTTTCACAGGAGGTGAAGTACCAAACTGAAGGCTTCCAACTCCCACTAACATTTACAATCGGTATTTCCATGAATGTATTTGATCTTTTTGGTGAAGGCCATGAAATGCATTCTCTGTTAATTTCAATGGATGCATTACATCCTCGCGCCTATTCAGAGCGCTTAAATTTCGGTGGCGAATATTGGTTTAAACAAATGTTTGCTTTGCGCTGTGGGTACAATTATAATTATGATGAACGTAATCTGACTGCAGGCCTCGGCTTCCAACTTGAGCTTGGTACTGACCGAATGCTTCAGATAGATTACGCCTATACACCTTTTGGTCTTTTTGGTAATGTACAGCGAATGTCCTTTCGCTTTTCTCTATAACAAATTATATGAATGGTTTTTGTCTAAAAATGGTAATCAAGGAGTGTAACATGAAAAAAATACTACCCTATATTTTAGCGATTTCTATGGTTATTGCCTTTTTAATAGGATGTGAGGCAGATAACCCGCCAAGTGTTTTTGACCCCGATAAAATTGGGGAACCAACTCCCGAAATCATGTCAATAATTCCATCGGACAGCAGCTTAGCCGGCATCGGAGAAATTACTATTATCGGCAGGAACTTCTCTCCAATAGCAGAGAGCAATTTAGTTTATTTTGACAAAACCAGAGCAACTGTCCTGTCATCCAGTGAAACGGAAATTAAAGTTAAAACTCCGAATATCATTGGAGATTCGATAAACATAAAAATTGCTGTTCAGCAAGCTTATCTGTTTAGCAATATTAAAAACTATAAGCTTATAGCCGCAGTGTGGGAATTTGGCGGTTTCAACGAATATGACGATGCTTACGCGCTTGCCTGTGATTCTGATGAAAATCTTTATGTATCCATAAAAGGGAAAAAAATTATTAAGGTTACGCCGGATGGCGAAAGACAAGTTTATTCACCCGACGCAGGATTTGACAAAGCATCGGGAATGAAAATGGGGCCTGGCGGATATTTGTATTTTGTAAATATTTTATCGTATATTTTTCGAGTCCCACCTGAAGGGGGCAAATATGAGGTTTTTACAGCATTACCTGGGGGCGCCTTTGATTTGGATTTTGATGTCAATGGCAACCTTTATTGCGGAGGTAGCGGTAACGCGATCTACAGAGTAAAGCAAGACAAATCAAACGAGGTTGTGGCTGAGTATGCTAACGTTTATATCAGGTCTGTAAGAGTCTTCAATGATTATGTATACATCGCCGGGGAATATACTGGTACAGATCCTGAAGCGGTGAAAAGGGGTGTCTGGCGTAATAAGATTCTTTCTGCCGAAGGTACCCTTGGAGAAAACGAACTCGTTTTAAATTGGGACGCGCTATTCAAGAAGAGGCTGTTGTCGATCAATTTTTCTGCCGACGGTGAGATGTATGTTGGAACAGACGCGCCTGAAGCCATCGTCGTTTTTCAGGAGGATGGAAGTTATGAAGGATTATACCCGGGCGTAATTCAACCAGAAAGTTATGCTCTCTGTTGGGGAAATGGACCATTTTTATATGTTAGCCGTCGGGGTGAAAATCCGGCTCAAAAACGAGTCATTAAAATGAATATGCTGAAAAATGGCGCTCCCTATTACGGCCGACAATAATAT
>DSAU01000366.1 GCA_011046315.1 bacterium | reverse complement strand
AATTGAAAATAATTTATCATAATAGAACTGTAACTTTGAATTATTACCCACATAAAATTGATTGAAGCGATTACCGACGGTGCTGTGCGATATTTAAATTTATTGAACTTATCGAGCGGATAAGAAAAAATGAATTGAGCACCTTGGGAGTTTGCTTACAAAAGGATTATAACAATAAAAGCGACTTAAAGCTCATAAATTATTCAAAGAAAGGTCGAATTTTACTATGGAAAAGCAGCATTTTTACATTAAGAAATCAAAATGTATTATTGATAAAATTGACAAACTATTAACTAAACACTACGGCTTCACCGCCGAAGAATTAGATTTCATCATCAATTATGATATTAAATATCGTATGGGCAAGGAGCTAAATGCGACGGGATAAAAACCGTTAAAACGGTTATTAACATATTATCGGCAACCATCTGTCACCATGATAAATCATGGTGATCGTACAATTTGTCACCATATGAAATCATGGTGATGGTGTGAAATGGATAGTTGAACCAACACCACGATTCATCGTGGTGTAAACACAATACAACCGAATGCCAGCAACTGCTTCAGCAGTTTCACAAAAACTCAATAACTGTAAGGGGCTTTCGTACATATAAATAGAGATACGTCATTGGTTAAATCGTGTTAAAATGAAAGCAATTATCTATGGACGAATTAAATCATCCTGATTTTATCAAAAGATTAAAAAGCCGACATGAATCAGTATATCGAGAGCTGGATAGACAATTGTTCCCCTGGTTCCGAAATTTTCTCATGAAAAAATTTGATATTGATTTTGAAGATGCCAAAGATATTGTTCAGGATGTCGCAAAACGGATTGTAGAAAAAATTAATCAAGTTAATCCTGATAAAGGGGAATTCATAGCCTGAGCATTTCAAATATTAAGGAATAACGCTATCGATTGGCTGCGAAGAAATAAGAAACTAGAGTTCGTTTCATTACAGGACGCAATTCATGAGACGATAGACATCGAGTTAGAAATTGGCGAAAAAACGGATGATCTGTCTCCTATTGAACGCGTTCCCCCAGAAGTACGACAGGCATTTTTTAGATTGAATGACCGTTATCAACAATTTCTTGGTTTATTTCTAATAGGAACAACAGATGAATGCATCATGCAAGTTTTTAATCTCAACAATAAGTCAGCATTTTACACGCTAAAATCAAGGGTGCTTGCAAAATTAAAGGAAGAAGTAGAAAAAATATTAAATGGTGAGACATGAAAAATATAAAAAAACAAAGCCTGGCTGACTTTGAAAAATATCTTCTCCAATCTGTGAAGGAACGACCTAAAACACCTTTCTCTACAGAAGAAGTTCTGCAAATACTTAAAAACTTTAATCCACCCGATGATCTTGAAAAATTGAGAGATGAGAGCATTGTGCAGGTGATGAAAAGTGAAACTGAAAAAAGAATGCAACTGGAACAAAAATTAAAAAATTATTCTCTCATCCATTCGCTGGGAGAATTGATTAAAGGCTATTGTGATTTTAAAAACATTTCCCCTATTAGATTTGCACAGGCAATTGGACTCTCGAAACAGGAATTAGAAAATTATGAAAAAGATCGAGTCGCCCCCGAGTCGTTACGAAAAGAAATCTTGCTCAAGCTGATGCTTTTTATCGGTATACCTATTGATGAAATGTTAAAAATCGTAAAGAAAACTGTAAACCTGTTTCAGATAAAACAAGAGACGAGTATGACACCCAGCTACACCAGATTGGACAAAAGGCAAGAAGATTCCCAAAAGATGCGGGTAAAAGACGGTGCGATGAAAGAATTATTATTAAAATTGAAAGATGAAGAAGAAACGGTGATGGATAAATTTGAACAATTAAAAGATGAATTGGTAACTGAATATGAAAAAATTCAATTGGAGTATGAGACTTTTGAACAGTGTTATACTATCAGAACACGATGGCGAAACGACAAAATCAACAGAATAGTGCAACAGTTATAAGGATATGTAAAATGGAATTAGCTAAAAGGAGAATTGGCTATTGCCGTTATATGGCTCGAAAAATATTACAGGATACAAAATTGGTTGAAGTTCCAGTTCCCATTGAAAAAATTGTCGATCACTATGGATTTCGAGTCGCTTATTTAGATCAACCCCCTGACCAATTTTCAGGCATACTTCATCGCGGTAAAAAAGCCATCGGCATCAATAAAAACCATCATCTATTTCGGCAACGGTTTTCATTGGCGCATGAATTAGGGCATTATTTTCTTGAACATCCTGACGCTGAAGAAGAAATTCCTGATTCTGAAAATTCTACTCTATTTACCTGCTATGAAAAAGAGGCGGATGAATTCGCGGGTGAATTGCTTGTTCCAAAAGATTTATTGAAACAGACATTCAGCAAGATACCTGATATTGATTCACTGCGCAGTAAATTTCAAGTGAGCCAGCAGGTGATAATTATTCAGATTTCGAAATATGGATTGTTAATGAACCAATAATTTTTAACTATAGTCATCACGGAGGTACATCATGGCTGAAAGCAAATCTCATAAAAAAGCAAAAGGCAATGCAGCAAAAAAAGAAGTTCCCATTAAAGGTGGTCGCCGTCTCGATGCAATTCGTGGGCATTGTGCCATTGAAGTTGAAAGAAGCGGCAGCAAAGCTGGCTTGAATAAAGCTCTAAGCAGGCTTAGGACTCAAACAAATAAAAGTAAAATTTTGAGAGTTCCCCTAAAAAATATGGAAAAGGCAGCAGAGATTGCAGCGCATAAAGGGATAAACGTAACCATCACAAATTTAAGTAAAACGAAAAGAAAACACATATAAAAGCTGGACGCGTTCACCTTTTTGGGAGGAAGCTACTCTGCGATGATGAATAGAAACCGCTGAAACGGTTGTGGGGGTGTTGTTCGCACCGTTGTCACCATGCTGAAATCTGGTGCTGGTACAAACTGTGGACTACCACCTGTCACCATGATAAATCATGGTGATTGTACAAAATGGATAGTTGAACCAACACCACGATTCATCGTGGGGTAAGCGCAGAACAAACAAAACATAGGCAACTGCTTCGGCAGTTTCATTAAAACATTAGGTCTGCATTTTTCAAGTGAATTCCATCTGCATCCTATAAAATTCCTTTGCTTCTCTCATAATTTTTTCTTAAATTCATTTTCAAAAAAATATCCGGAGGAGATACTGTGCATCGAACAAAAATCGGGATTCTCGGGGTGGGACACCTGGGCCGGTTTCACACTCAGAATTATAAATCCATCGCAGCAGCAGATGTTGTTGGCGTTTATGACCTGGATCCGAATCGCTGCCGACAGGTCGCAGAGGAATTTAATGTCACCGCTTTTGAGCAACCAGACCATTTATTAGACCGGATTGAAGCTGCCAGTATTGTGGTTCCCACCAGCAATCATTTCGAAATTGCATCCACCTGCCTGAAAAAAGGGATTCATTGCCTGGTAGAAAAACCGATCACCAGCACATTGGAACAAGCGGATCAACTTATTTCGCTGGCAAACATGAAAGGCCTTATTTTGCAGGTCGGTCACATCGAACGGTTCAATCCGGCTCTGCTGGCGCTGGAAAATTTTGAATTGAATCCGATGTTTGTGGAAAGCCATCGCCTGGCTTCATTCAATCCGCGGGGAACCGATGTCGCTGTAGTGCTGGATTTGATGATTCACGACATTGACATCATCTTGCATCTGGTTAAAAGTCCGGTGAGCAACATCGACGCCAGTGGCGTCGCCGTCATAACCAATGAAGTCGATATTGCCAATGCGCGTATTTCGTTTGAAAACGGTTGTGTCGCCAATATCACCGCCAGCCGCATTTCTCAGAAAGCGATGCGTAAAATGCGACTGTTCCAACGAAATATGTATATCGGGATTGATTTTTTGCAAAAATTTTCTGAAGTCTATCAACTGGTGGATTCGACGAACTACCATCGGCAACCGAATCAAATTCCAATTGAAATCGGGCAGCTCGATCAATCGAATCAACCGCAAAAAATCGTTTATGAACGGCATCAGGTGGAAGAAGCCAATGCGCTAAAATTAGAATTGCAGTCATTTATTGAAGCCGTTCAAAATAAAAAACGCCCTGCTGTCAGCGGCGAGGACGGCAGAGAAGCGCTGCGAGTTGCTATTGAGATAACAGGGATGATTAAGGCGCAACTTGACCGATTGTTTTAACAGATGGTTTTAAGTCCCAGGTTAGAGATCATTATTTAAGGCTTCAAGTTGACAGTTGAATTGTAACTTGGCCTTTTCAGCTTTGCATTAAACGTAACGACATGGACAAATTAATGTCAGACAGAATTATGATTATCGCCGGAGAAGCGTCCGGTGATCTACATGGATCAGGGCTGGTGCGCGCATTGAAGGCAGCAAAACCACGGCTGACCATTTTTGGCATCGGCGGCGATAAAATGCACGCCCAGGGAATGGAATTACTTTACCACATTAATGACATGAGCGTGCTCGGCTTCTGGGATGTGATTAAGCAATTTCGATTTT
>DSAU01000073.1 GCA_011046315.1 bacterium | reverse complement strand
CCGTGATGGGTTATGGCAATGGCATCGAATTGATGGGCGATAGCCAGATCAACCAACTCATACGGTGACGGCAGATTGGTTCTACCGCTGACAACCGTTTCTACCAAATCGTCCGAGGTGTGGGTGTGGAAGTCAACTTTTAGTTTCAATGGCTACCTTGCTCCTGGACTGTACCGAGAATTGGCAGGTATTTTTTTAACGCCAACGCCGGATGCGTGTTGAACTCCGCTCGTTGGGAATGCAATTTCGGCAGATTGTTTGGTGGCGGTTATTACTTGAGAACTTATAAATCACGACATTGGCTTAATTCGCTGATTTAGAGAAGATGCTGTCCATTTTGCTCTGCCAGCGATCTGCTCTATCCAGCGGTGTGACTGTCGGCGCCGCCATCCGGTTTGCATAATGTTTTTTCAAAACAAGCATAGTGGTGAGATCATTAACAAACATGGTATCAAGCACGGAATTGTTGATTTCGATTGGAAAATCTTCTGCCAAATTCACCAGGTAATCATCAATAGTTTGCTCTTTCTTTGCAGCAAGCGCCTCTTCTCTCACCTGTGTCCATACCTGCTGTAGAGGCGCGGTTCCCGCTTCTTTTTTATCAAGAACTTTGAACACAGAATATTGTCCGGTTTCGGTGCGGACTGGTCCGCCGATGGCGCCGATTGGCAGCGCCCGAGCGGCTGCACCCACAGACCCCAGGGCTGACGACAGGAAATAGCCCATAACGCCATCACTTTTTTGGCTGAGTTGACGTTGGTTGTATTTTCGGGCGAGGGCGGATATATCGGCGTTGTTTTGGATCTGTATTAAAATATTTTTAGCAAGTTGTTCATCATCGACCAGTATTTCATGCAACTTGATCATTTCCGGAACACGGTAAAAGTCACTGAAAACCCAGTAGTGATGTTCAATTTCCGTATCACTAATCGTTAGTGTATCCAATAATTGTTCTCGCATTAGTTGACCGAGATAGGAATCGCCCCACATTTTTGTTTGATATTGGACGTAATAGGTTTTATGCAAACCGAGTTTTCTTGCCTTTTTTGCCAGCGATTCAAATTCGATCATGCGACGGATGGTTGAACGAAGACTGCTGCGGAATTTTTCGCGTGACTTGTAATTCAAACGATAGGGTCCCACGCTCAATTTTTTGATAAATTCGCCGACTGTCCAGACTGAACCATCATCGAATCGGGCAAAGTTATCATCGAGACGATCTGCCAGATCTTTGCTCGACTCCAGCGCTGCTCCCAAATTTTCAGCATTGGGCTCTGGCGGGCGCAGGGTATCCGCGATGTTGGCAATTTTTTCAAAATGAGCGGCGACCAGATCGAAAATTTCGTGGGAGACGCGAACCTCTGTTTTCTCCAATAGCGAGTGAATGTATTGATTCAACATCTCATGCCGCTTGCGGCTTTTAAGTGTATTCCGGATCGATGGCGCTTGATTTACGTAATTCCATTCTGTCTGAAAAACATTGCCCGATCGATTGATAAGCTTTAAGATAAAATATCTCCCATCCACCCGAACCGGTTCGGAAATTTCGCCGGGCTTGAGTGTGTAGGCTGCATCTTCCAAAGCCGGATGCGCCTGCGCCCACTCCATTTGAATTGTCAGTACCGAATCCGCTGAAATAAAAGTGTCGGTCTGGAATTCACGCTTGACCTCTGTCATCGATTTACCGCTTTCGATATGCTTTTTTGCCTGGTGGGCTTGAACCTCGCCATCAAAGCTCAGTACTTGAAGATTCAGTCTAAATTGCGAGCGCAAATACGCCTGCCTGACTTCTGATTCATCAATTTGAATTTTTGGATCCACTTCTACATCGAACAATTTTTCAACTAAGGCTTCTTTTTCCATCTCTTCAACATAGGTGCGGTACTTTTCATCTTTATGATAATTTAATTTTCGCGCTTGTTCGACCAGCAGTTTTTCACCAAGCATCGATGAAAGCACCCGCTGTTTGTTGCTTCTCCGATCTTGAGTCATCCTCAAATGCGGTGTAAATTCAAACCGATCTCGAAACTCTGAATAGGGAATGGTAGTTTTTCCGGCTTTGGCGATGATCGGTTCTGGCGTTTTTTGAGAACAGGTGACGGTGATACATAGCCCAAAAACCACCATGGCGAATCCATACCATTTTTTTTGACCAGCTAAAAATTTCATTAATTGACCTCAAGAATAATCCCATCGATCATTTTTAAACCTTTTATTACAGCAAGATCTTAAAATTTGAGTCAAATTTTAAATATGGCAAAGATGAGTATTACAAGCTCGTCCCGCCGTTAGGCGGGATTAATATTTAAAGCTGCTAATGACCGCCTAAGGCTAATTGGCTAGAATTGCCTCCGCAACTTCGACATCATTGAAATGGATGGTTTCGGTTTTAAGTGTCTGCGTCGTTTCATGACCTTTCCCTAAAATCATAATAATGTCATTGGGCTGAGCATACTTGATTGCAAATTCAATCGCCTGTTGACGGTCAATAACCTGGTGAGTTTCAGCGTTATTGATCCCTCTGGCAATGTCATTGATGATATTTTTTGGATCTTCATTGCGCGGATTATCCGCGGTCAACACGATCACATCGCTGTATTTGTCGGCGACACTGCCCATTTTTGGGCGTTTGTCCTTATCGCGGTCGCCGCCGCAGCCGAACACGGTAATCACCCGGTTCGGTTTCAAATCATCCGCCAAACTTAGCACCTTCTCCATTCCATCCGGCGTGTGGGCGTAATCAACCACCACCGAAAACGGCTGACCTTTATCCAGCAATTCGAAACGCCCCGATACTCGAATGTTGGATTCCAAACCCCTTTTAATGGTTTCCAAATCCATTCCCTGAGAAATGGCTACTGCGACCGCGCCAAGGCTGTTGTAAACATTGAACATTCCCACCAGTTTTTGATCAATGTCAATTTCACCAATCGGCGTTACCAGCCGGTATTTTGTGCCTTTGATATTAAATTCAATGTCTTTTGCCATGACGTCGGCGGCGCGGTTGACTGCAAAGGAAAGCGGTTTGCCTTTGGACACGTCGAGAAATTCCTGACCGTGCGCATCATCGATGTTTGCAATAGCGTAGTCGTCTGGCTCTAACCATTTGAATAATTTTTTCTTTGTTTCCAGATAGACATCCATGGTTTTGTGATAGTCAAGATGGTCCTGGGATAAATTGGTAAACAGCGCCACATCGTAATCGAGACCCTCTACCCGGAAAAAGTCAATGCCGTGCGACGACACTTCCATGGCGCAGTAGTCCACCTTTTCGTTGACCATGTGAGTAAAAATATCCTGAAGATCAGGCGGCTCCGGCGTTGTGTCTTTGGATTGGTTGATTTTGCCGTTAATTTTATAGTATAGTGTACCAATCAAACCGGTGCGGTATTTCTGCAACAAAATGCTTTCGATAATATGGGTGGTAGTGGTTTTGCCGTTAGTCCCGGTGATGCCGATCATCTTCAGCTTTTTTGACGGGAATTGATAAAATTTATTGGCAAGCTTCGCCAGTGCATAACGCGAATCCGGAACCACAATTTTTATCACGCTATCGGGCACAGCCATATCCCGTTGCAGCACAACAACTGCAGCGCCGGCGTTGATGGCGTCGTCGACCTTGTCATGCCCTTCCGGGATTTCAATTTTATCTAATTGGGTGTAAATGTTGATTGCTACAAACATAAATCCTGGCTTAACGCGCAGCGGGTCATAGACGACCCCCTGAATATCCACATCGTTTTCGTACCCGGTGATTTTCTTTTCTGATAATTCTTCCAATAGTTGAGATAATTTCATAGAGGGCTCACTTTCTCCGGTTTAGGTTTCAATGTTGTAAGTAGCTAAACTTAATTTCTGTAATTTATGATAATCATCAAGATAATGATTCGGTTTTATTTCTGCCACGTTTAAAAATTCAATCAATAACTTCTCGCCGTGCAGCCAGGCCTCCTGTTCGAACTGAACTTTTTTTCTACCATGGTCGATTTGTATCAACTCCAGAAACACATTTGATTGTTGGCGCTGATAATAATCACTCCATTGCCTAAAATGACCTGCTTCGTGAAATAAAAAAACCAGCGGCGCTATAAAATTATCACCATTTTCCCGGTAAAATACAACGATAGTTGACAGATCATTATTAGGCGGATAAAAATATGCCACCGCATCATTAACCGGTGTCAACTGAATTGTCAGTGTGGAAAATTTTTCCCAACAGAGAAATGATTTCGCCTGAAACAAAATTGATGGTTCGGTCATTTAACACATGAATTGAGTGATATTTTTTTTGAAAGATAATTTACGCAATTCAATAATTTTAGTCAAGGCTTTTTCTGGAATTTTTGTAGTATCTCGTTGGTTTATAAACCAGGTTTCTTGGAGAAATCTGGTTTATTCAACATAGCGCAGTAAACTGCAATACAGGCATGTCATTGCGAGGAGCGAAGCGACGAAGCAATCTCTTAAATATTTGATAAGATTGCTTCGCTCCGCTCGCAATGACATGCTGACTAAAAACTT
>DSAU01000072.1 GCA_011046315.1 bacterium | reverse complement strand
GTCAATCAGGGAAAAACTGTGGTCATGATCAATTGTTCGCTTCACGCCACAGAAATTGGTGCCTCTCAGATGTCCATGAAACTCGCCTATGATTTGGCAGCGAATCACGACTGGCAGACAGGTGAAATTCTCGAAAATGTAATTTTGCTGCTGATTCCTTTGCACAATCCCGATGGAGTACAAATGGTCGTTGACTGGTATCGCAAATATCTCGGCACAACATACGAAGGCGGTCACATGCCCTGGTTGTATCATAAATATGTGGGACACGACAATAATCGGGATTGGTACATGTTCACCCAACAGGAATCGCGGCTTACGATTAAGGTACACAATGAGTGGCATCCTCAAATTATATTAGATATGCACCAGATGGGCAGCCAGGGCGCGCGGTTGTTTGTTCCGCCGTTTGTTGATCCTTTCGAGCCCAATGTCGATCCCATTATCCAACAGCAAGCCGCGATGATGGGAATTTTTATTGCCGCTGAATTGACCGCACAGGGCAAAGCCGGTGTGATGCACAGCAATTGGTTCGACGGCTGGAGCCCGGCGCGCGCCTACCACCACTATCACGGTGGCATTCGGATTCTGACCGAAGCGGCAAGTGTGCGGCTGGCTACACCGATTCAGGTGCGGTTTGAAGACTTGAGGAATGACGTTCGCATTTCTTCGACCAAAATGCCGTTGCCCTGGCGCGGCGGAGACTGGACGCTGAAAGATATTGTAAATTACGATTATGCTGCTGCAATGGCGGCGTTGACCAACGCAGCGCGCCTTCGGGAAAATTGGCTGCGCAATTTTTATCGCATTCACCTAAAAGCGGTTCAGCGACAGGAACCGCCGTTTGCGTTTTTAATCCCCGGAGTGCAGAAAGATATTCCCGCAACTATCAAGATGCTACAAACCCTTCAGCTTGGAATGGTGGAAATTCATCGGGTAAAAAAACCATTCATTGCCAATGACAAAATATTCGATCCGGATACATTTATTATCTTCATGGCGCAGCCTTATGGTAATTACGCCAAAGCCCTGCTGGAAAACCAGTCTTATCCGGAGATCAGAACCTATCCCGGCGGACCCTTAAAAACACCTTATGATGTGGTGGCGCACACACTGCCGTTGCTCATGGGCGTGGAAGTTATTCAGATCGATGAGCCATTTGAGGTGGAAACTGAGCTGCTTTTAGAGATTGAAAAACCTGCCAGCAGAATCGTCGGAGATGATGGTTTTGGATTTATCTGGGGACATCACACCAATGACGATATTGTCGCCCTGGTTAGACTGTTGCAGCGCGGGCTGCAGGTTTTTTGGCTGGCTGAAGAGCTTACGGTTCAGGATACTGTCATTGCAGTGGGTTCGATGGTGGTTACAAATCGGAATGGATTGACAGAAACCTTAACAGAAATCAGTAAGGATTTGCATGTAACTTTTCATTCCCTGGCAAAAAAATATACTGTGCCGTTCTATGAAATTCATCTGCCGCGTGTGGGATTGTACAAAAGTTACTCTGCCTCCATTGATGAAGGTTGGACGCGATGGGTATTGGAACAGTTTGAAATACCGTTTCAGAGCCTGTTTGATGTTGACATGCGGAAGGCTAAATTATCAGAGCTGTGGGATGTAATTATTATTCCTGACTTGAATGAACGAACAATAGTTGAAGGTGTGTCTGATAAAATTTTTCCGCCGCAATATACCGGAGGCATCGGAAAAGCCGGTATAGAAAATTTGAAGCGGTTTGTGGAACAAGGCGGTACTCTGATTACCATGAATTCCGCTGCCCGCTTTGCCATTCACCAGTTTGAGTTAACGATTGAGGATAGCAGTCAAAATTTGCAGCGGCAAGATTTTTTTATCCCAGGATCGATACTTCAAGCGCGCGTCACGCCATCGCACCCAATTGCTTATGGATATGGGGACACGGTAGCGATTTTTTATCGCCGTAGTCCAATTTTTAATGTTCAGCAGGGTATTACTGTGCTTCAATATCCGCAAACCAATCCTCTGCTCAGCGGCTGGGTCAATGGCGAGCAACATCTGTTTCAAAAAAGCGCGCTGGTGGAAGTCCCGTACGGCAGTGGGCGAATCATTATGATCGGATTTCCGGCGCTATATCGGGGACAGGCACATGCTACTTTCAAATTTTTATTTAACGCCATCTTTTACGGAGCGGCAAAAAAGAAACAGCTTTAAATGCGCTAGAGTTGTTAGCTGTTTAGTTATCGCTGCATTTAGGGCAATGACTACAAGATTAGATTAAAAAGGGAGTGTTGATTATGTTCAATTTTTTTAAAAGTCGTCAAATTAATCTTATGATTGTCTTAATGTTCAATATTTTGTTGTTGAACTGCTTCAGCATTTATGCCGTTGAAAAACCAGTACTCCATGGCAGACACTGGGTGGCAATTACCGGCAAACCACTTGCCGCGACCGCCGGCGCCACAATTTTTAATCAGGGAGGAAACGCAGTAGATGCTGCTTGCGCCATGTTGGCTGCGGTTTGCACCATGTGGGATGTGCTGGGTTGGGGCGGCGAAACTCAGGCCCTCATTTACAATCCGCATACCCAAAAAATTATCGGTATCAACGCGCTGGGTGTGGCGCCCAGTGGAGCAACCACAGATTTTTTCAAACAACAGGGATTAAACTATCCCCCGGAATACGGACCGCTGGCTGCGGTTACGCCAGGCACTCCCGGCGGATTGATGACCATGCTTGCGGAGTTCGGCAGCATGAGTTTAGCCCAAGTACTGGAGCCGGCTATCCAAATGGCAGAAGGATATCCTATTGAACAGCAAGCCGTAAACCAAATCCAGCGACACCAGGAACGTATCAAACAATGGCCTTATTCCAGGGATGTGTTTTTGCCTCATTTGGGAGAGGAGCACGAGCCACCGCATACGGGCGAAATTTTCCGGCAACTGGATTTGCTGCAAACGCTTCAACAACTGGTGGAAGCTGAGCAGCAAGCCCTGGCCCAGGGAAAAAACCGAAAACAGGCGATTTACTCAGCATACTATCGGTTTTATTGTGGCGATATAGCGGCTGAATTTGTTCGCGGCTGTCAGGAACAGGGAGGTCTAATAACCTTGAAAGACCTTGCAGACTGGCAGGTCTATCTTGAAGAACCGGTGATGACAACATATAAGGACATAGAAGTCTACAAGCTCACCTGCTGGGTTCAAGGACCGGTGATGTTACAGGCATTGAATATTCTGGAGAATTTTGATCTTAAATCCATGGGCTACAACAGCGCCCGTTATATTCACATCCTTTACCAAACCATGAACCTGTCGTTTGCGGATCGTGATTTTTACTACGGCGATCCTTATGTTCAGCCTGATGAGCCGCTGAAAGGTCTTTTATCAAAACAATACGCCCGGCAACGGGCGGCATTGATTCAGCCGGATCGCAATGATGCTGAAGCGGCACCGGGTGATCCCTATCCTTTTGAGGACAGAAAAAATCCATATCTACATTTTTTGAAGGACTGGACAAAGATTCACCAGCATAAAGGCGAAGAAACCGGCAGGTTGGGATTTGATGAGGAATTTACTCGCGGTACCACTTCGATTCAAGCAGCGGACAAACAGGGATGGATCGTTTCAGTCACTCCCAGCGGCGGATGGATTCCCGCCTGTATCGCCGGAAAAACTGGTATCGGGATGAGCCAGCGGATGCAGAGCTTTGTACTGGATGAAGCGGAAAATCCATTCAATGTGGTCCAGCCCGGGCAGCGTCCCTGCGCCACTCTGACGCCAACGATAGCGATTAAGGACGGAAAGCCATTCCTGTCATTCTCGATTCAGGGCGGCGACACTCAGGATCAAAACTGCCTGCAATTTTTTCTAAATATGGTCGAATTTGGCATGAACATCCAGCAAGCCTGCGAAGCCGCTAACATCATCAGCTATCAGATGCACAGCTCTTTCGGCAAACATGAAAAACATCCGGGCAGATTAACCCTGCGTGAAGATGTTCCGCCCTGGGTAGCCGATGAGCTAAAAAAAATGGGATATGAACTCCGATTCAGTAAAAAGACTTCAGGACCAATGAATGCGATATTTTTTGATTGGGAACATGGGACATTCTGGGGCGGCTCCAGTAATTATGGGGAGGATTATGGGATTGCCTGGTAAGGCTGATTGCAGAACGAATTTTGATAACCTGTTGCTATTGAATTGAGAATGCTCCTTTCAGCCTGGTGTGGTTTTACCGCAGTTGATTATACTCGAAACGAAATGGTATTCTGATTTCCACTTGTTCCAATGTCATTCCTGCGGATGCAGGAATCTCATTAATTACAGAAAGTTAGGAGAAGCCTGTATTCACAGGCATGACATGCCTTTAATCCGAAAACCACTCTGCTTTTAGTATAATGCGTCATAAAAATGATTTGCTATAGTATTACAAGTAAAGTCTTTGTTTTTTTTGCAAAAGTTTTTAGTCAGCATGTCATTGCGAGCGGAGCGAAGCAATCTTATCAAATATTTAAGAGATTGCTTCGTCGCTTCGCTCCTCG
>DSAU01000502.1 GCA_011046315.1 bacterium | reverse complement strand
GATAATCCTGAAAAACTAATTTCACAAATTCGTAAATGGAAAAGTGAATTTGTTGACGGTAAAGTTCTTCACCGGTTTTTAATAGATAATATTGAAAAATTTGATCCTTTTAAAAAAGCTGCTGCTTTTTTTGTATTTAACAGGATTACATTTTCAGGAACGACAGAAAGTGGGGGCTTTTCAACTGCCTCTTTTCATAAACGTTTTACTGAATCAAGTATTGACAGAGTTTCTTTGCTATCAACAATTTTGCCAAATACGAAAATTACAAATTTAGACTATGAAGTTGTTGTTACTGAACCAGGGGAGAATGTTTTTATGTTTCTTGACCCACCATATTACTCCGCGATTAATTCTGCATTATATGGGAAGAATGGTAACTTACATAAAATTTTTGACCACGAAAGATTTGCATCTACTATGAAAAAATCAGAACACAAGTGGTTAATCACATATGATGATAGCAAATATATTCGAGAGCTTTTTTCTTTCGCCAATATTAAAAATTGGAATTTAACCTATGGTATGCGTAATGTTACAGAAAACTCAAACCAACTTGGTAAAGAGCTTTTTATTGCAAATTACGACATTGATTTACCGCAACCTAAACAATTGTCTATTTTTTCTACCGCTAATTCGCATGCAATGGTAACTAAAAATACAATCAACCTGACCAAAAACGCAGGGCATGAATTCGGATAAGTGTCGTTTTTACAGGTGGTTTTGGCAGGTTATCACAATCGAAGCCTATAAAAATGTGGTTTTGGCATAATGGTACATCCTGAAAATATTTATCGAATATGAAAAATATATAACTAATTTCCGCATGCTGCTAATATTTTTTTGACAGTGACGAATTGCGCCTAAAAATTATTGCGAAGTTTATGGGTTATGTGGTATAAATAATAATCAAAAATGTGTAACTTCTGGCACCAAGGAACCTGATTAGTGAAAAAATTATTGGAACAATACCTTAAAAATCTCATCGACACTTCCAAACGTGGTGACGCCCGGGAAGAAATTTTTTACAAACATCTCGATGATTTAATTAAACAATATGCTGACATTCAAAAGATCAAAAACATCGATATAACCATTCTACCCAAAAAGACCGAAGCCGGGAATCCGGATTTTCGTATTTGGGACGGAAAAAACCATATCACCGGTTACATCGAAGCCAAAGACCCTTCGGTTACAAATCTGGATTATATCGAAGGCACGGAACAATTAGAACGGTATTTGGCCACTTTTCCAAATGTTATTTTGACTAATTTTTATGAATTTCGGCTTTACCGGGATGGGCAGCGCATTGCACAGGCAATGATCGGGCGTCCGCTAATTGCCAAAAAATTACAGACAGCGCCGCCGGTAGAGAACATCGATAAATTCGAACAACTTTTTGATTCCTTCTTTTCCTTTTCGTTGCCCAAAGTGCAGACCGCACGTTCACTGGCAATTGAATTGGCTAAACGTACCAGATTTTTACGCGATGAAGTGATTGCCGTAGAAATGGAAGAAAACGGCGGCAAGGGACATAAACAAATCACCGGTTTTTATGAAGCCTTTAAAAAATATTTAATTGGAACCTTAACCGAAAAACAATTCGCCGATCTTTACGCCCAAACCATTACATACGGTCTTTTTGCCGCGCGAACACGCGCTGAAGATGGTTTTAACCGCGAGCTGGCTTTTAAATACATCCCCAACGCCATCGGTATTCTTCGCGACATATTCCGGTTTATTTCACTGGAAGATCCGCCAAAATCGTTACAAATTATTGTGGATGATATTGCAGAAATTTTAAATGTCGCCGATGCCAATAAAATCCTGCATGAATATCAGCGCACCGGCAAAGGCAGCGACCCGATTATCCATTTTTATGCGACGTTTCTGGCAACTTACGATCCCGCAATCCGTGAACGGCGCGGCGTTTATTACACGCCCGAAGCCGTGGTGGGTTATATTGCCGGTTCCGTTCATTCAATTTTAAAATCGCATTTTGATCTGGCGGACGGACTGGCCAGTGAGGAAGTCAAACTGCTTGACCCTGCGGGCGGCACATTAACTTTTCCGGCGGAAGCCATTCGACTGGCTGCCGATGAATTCATAACAAAATACGGCACGGGCGGATTGCACCGCTGGATCAAAACACATATTCTTAAAAACTATTATGCCTTTGATCTGATGATGGCGCCTTATGCTATTGGTCATCTGAAGATCGGTTTCATCTTTGATGAACTCGGCTATAAAATGGCCGATGACGAACGGTTTAAGCTCTACCTGACCAACACGCTGGAAATGGAAGAAATACAACAAATCGCTATCCCGGGAATTTCGTCTTTGAGCGAAGAGAGCCATCTGGCGGGCAAGGTGAAAAAAGAACAGCCGGTATTGGTGATTCTCGGCAATCCGCCATACAGCGGCATTTCCGCCAATATCAACGAGTGGACAGAACAATTGTTGAAAGAAGATATTGACGGCGCGCAGAGTTATTACAAAGTGGACGGACAGCCGCTTGGCGAAAGAAATCCGAAATGGCTGCAGGATGATTATGTCAAATTCCTGCGCTTTGCCCAGTGGAAAATCCATACTTCCGGGCACGGCATTGTGGGTATGATCACCAATCACAGTTATCTGGACAATCCCACCTTTCGCGGCATGCGCCAGAGTTTGATGAAAACCTTTGATGAAATCTACATTCTTGATTTGCACGGTAATAGCCTGAAAAAAGAAACCACGCCCACAGGCGGCAAAGATGAAAATGTGTTTGATATTCGGCAGGGCGTGGCGATTGCGCTGTTCGTAAAAAATCAAAATCCAAAGAAGTCGAAAATTTATCATGCTGATTTATATGGTCTGCGCAGTGAAAAATATCAATGGCTGGATCGTCATAAGTTTTCAAAAAACAATTATACAAAAATAGAACCGCAAAGCCCTTATTATTTTTTGGTGAAAAGAGATACAGAAAAAATAAAACAATATCTGAAATGGAAAAAAATTAACGAGATTTTTCCGGTCAATAGTGTCGGCATCGTTACAGCAAGAGATAAATTAACTATTCAATATACTGAACATGAGATGTGGACTACTATTTTGAACTTTTCCAGATTAGACCCCGAATTGGCCCGACAGGCTTATGATCTTGGTATGGATGCAAGAGATTGGAAAGTCGCATTCGCTCAAAAAGATTTGAGAGAGAGCGGGCTGGACAAAAATAAGATACGTCCGATACTCTACCGCCCTTTTGATATCAGGTATACATACTACACCGGAAAAAGTCGTGGATTCTTATGTATGCCCCGTCCCGAAATCATGCGCCACATGTTGGAAGGGAAAAATCTGGGATTAATAACTCATAAAAGAGAAGAGTTGAATGTTCCCTGGAGCCATGCGCTGATTACGTCTTATATGACAGAGCATGGTGTGTTATCTTCAAAAACCACCAATTATCATTTTCCGCTCTATTTGTTCAACATCAAAGAGGAAAAAAAATTGAGTCGTGGTTCCACTATGATGATGGTTTTTGAGCCACAGGCCCAATATCAGTTGCGAAAGCCCAATATTTCCCCAATCATTTTTGAACAAACAGAAAAAGCTTTTAACAAAAGACCTTCACCAGAAGAAATACTCTATTACATTTACGCTGTATTTTACAGTAATATCTACCGTCAAACCTACGCCGAATTTTTAAAGATTGATTTTCCACGCGTGCCCTTTACCGCTGATTACGACCTGTTTAAAAAAATGGGTAAGCTGGGCAAAGAGCTGGCCGACCTGCATCTGCTCAAGAGTCCGGCGCTCGATACACCTCTCACCAAATACCGGGGCAGCGGCGACAACGACCGGATCGAAAAAATCAGCTACAACGAAAACAAACAGTGCATCTACATCAACAGAGACAAATATTTTGAAGGCGTCGCGCCAGAAGTGTGGAATTATCACATCGGTGGGTATCAAGTTTTACAAAAATATCTGAAAGACCGCAAAGGCAGAAACATGGACGATGCGCCGCGTTTTTGTCGTATCGTCACTGCCTTGAGTAAAACGATTGAAATACAAGATCAGATAGTCGAAATATATCCTATAGCAGAAAAGGAACTTATTCAATTTTAAAAAGGAAAATCATTAAACAAAAAAACCACATAACCTATATTTGTCCTTAAAAGTCAGGAGAAAAAAAGTATCCCTGTTCGAAAAAGTGGGTTAATTTAGGGTAATTTTAAAATTTATTTTGGTCACAGGGGAATTAAAAAGACATGAGCACAGCAAATTCGATAACCGAAACGACTCGCATTTGCAAACGAGCGCTCGATTTAATGTTGATGGTTCCATTGACGCTGTTCATCATGCCGTTAATGTTGCTGCTGGTGTTGGGATATTTTTTCTCAATGATTTTTATTTCCGCAGACCGCGGACCGGTATTCCATCGCGTATTTCGAAAATCCCGCGGGCGATTGTTTATCATTTATAAATTCCGACTGTCCCGAATCCGATAGTTCAACGATCGAATCATGAAAGAGGAGAT
>DSAU01000503.1 GCA_011046315.1 bacterium | reverse complement strand
TTATCACATCGGCGGCTATCAGGTTTTGCAGAAATATTTGAAAGACCGCAAAGGCAGAAACATGGACGATGCCCCGCGTTATTGCCGCATCGTAACAGCATTAAATAAAACGATTGAAATACAAAAGCAAATAGATAAAATATATCCTGAAGTTGAAAAGGAACTTGTTCAATTTTAGCAAGGAAAATAAACAACAAAAAACCACATAACTTGGTTCAACCTGATCGCAGTGGCTGTGCGGTTTTTCAAGTTTTGTAGTCCGCATTTAGTTTTTTGGTTAGTCAAATTCTGTGCCCCGTCATCCTGCGGCAGGTTAGCCAAAACGTCAAATTATCAAAATCCCACCCAAAAAATCGACACCAGTAAATGCCCGCTATCGAATCAGTTGCAGTGATGATTTTTCCCCAAAATAGATCGGGCGGACTGCGGAAACATTTTTCGTGAGCTATGGTATAATTTGCAAAACTATCCGAATAAACTTTAATACAATAATAAATAAACGAAAGGGCTGTTATGAAAAAGTTGCTGCTGCTGTTACTGGCCGTCATTTTGCTGGCATCCTGCGGAAAAAAGGACGACGATCCCAATCAGGAGTTTGCCAAAAAGGGTGCGCTGGATTTGATGACCGAAATCGAAAAGGATGAATACACACCTCCGGCTGACAATAATATGACGGCGGATCAGGTTGAAATGTATCTCAAAGTAAAACAACAAGAGATCAGCTACGCGCAGCAAGCCGCTGAAAATCTCAAACAAAAAGCGGAAAAGCTGGATGAAAAACAGAAACCGGGCAAAAAACCGGGATTGAACGACTATATGACGGCATTGAAAGCCGCCGGAGATGTGGCTGATTTTGTTACCGCGGATTTGCGGGCAGCCAAAAAACTGGGCTACAATGCCAAAGAGTACCAATGGATTCGCGATACTATTATCAAAAATCAATTGGCATTGTGGGCTGATACAACCCGGCAAGTCACAATTTCAAATTATTCAGGAATGATCGACCAGCTTGAAGAACAACTCCAATCGGCGACCAGCGAAGAAGAAAAATCAATGGTCCAAACGCAAATCGCATCGATGAAAAAAGTAATGTCGGATTTTGGAGTCGAGCCTACGCCAGAAGTGGGTGTGACCGAACATAATAAAAACCTGATTCTGAAATATAACACCCTGATCAAAGGACTGGAAGCTGAATTTAAAAAATGGCAGCTTTTAGACAGCGAGTCGGATCACCTCGAATGAGCGATCACCCACTTTATTACTGTTCCACTGATCCGGCTGTCAAACTTAAACCATCCCGCCTTAACCTAATGCCTGAATAATAGCTTATTAATTTTCCGACTTGCAAATTGATATTGACATTTAGCATATTTTCAGCTATATTTAAACAATTCATTATTTAACCAACAACACAAGATATTGCCGTAACTTCCATGTATGAGCCTTATCCCTACAAACTCGATAAAATTAAAATATCAACTTTCTTTTTGGTTGTCATTCTGTTGATTGCTGGTATTTTTATTTTGCGACGCCATCCGCTGTTATTAAATTTTTCACCGTTGGCGCTAACGGTTTTGGATTATTTCTGTCTATTTATGCTGTGCCTTGCCGGAATTTTGAGTTTCCGAAATTACCGGATGCAATATTCGCGGGAATATTTCTACATTGGAACTACGGCTCTGGCGGCGCTGCTGTTTCGAATGTTCTTTTCATATCTTTATCTGTCGGAAATTGGTTTCGAAATTCAACAGCAGATTCAGCTTGGTAGTGGTTTGTTGTTCGCGATTGGTTTCCTGTTGGCGGCGATCACCAGCGGGGAAAAAGTCACCATCAACGATCGTAAAAAGTTTGTCCTGCGCCAGTGGGGCATTTTGCTGGGAATCAGCCTGGCGCTGGCGTATGCCTTTTTCAGATTTTTATCTCACGGCGCTGTGGCAAGAATTGGCGTATTCCGGCCGTCGAACCTGATTGCCGGTTCGATTGCAGTCTTGTTTTTGTCTGCGATGTTGATAATGATTTATTCCTATTTTAAGTTAAGGCACGTGCTATTTTTCTGGTACGCCATCGCCGGACTGTTGCTTTCCGGAGCAGCCCTTTTCGTGATCTTTCAGCAGTCGGCATGGGGAAGTTATCTGTTGTTGAACTTTGCCGGCTTGTTAGCAATTGGTTGGCTGTTACTGACTGAAAACCCCAAATCCATGGAAGCTGAAATCGACCTGCGAAACGACTTGGAAAAGACGTTGACCCGGCAACAGAAGCGACTTGAAAATTTGCAGTCGCTACTTGACGAACTACAAGCCGGCGTCTGCGCTGTGGATCGATCCGGAAAAATCACTTTTGCCAACCAGGGATTCAATCAACTGCTGGGCGCCGGTAAAAAACAAGTTGAAGGAAAAACTGTCCAGGAATTTTTCGACGCTCACAATCAGATTGAATATCAAACGGCTGCGGACAAGCTGCACAGTGGCAACCCGGTTCAATTTGAGATTGAAATCAAAACCGGACGCGGCGGCAACATCCCGGTAATCATCAGCGCGAATCCTGTTCGCGACGCAATGGGGCGAATTATCGGCAGCCGGTGGTTACTGCTGGAAAACAGCGACCGAAAACGCAACCAAACACAGTTGAAAGATTATTCGCAAAATCTGGAACAGCAAATCAAGGAAAAATCCAGTGATTTGCAGCACAAAACTGAAGAGCTGAACCGTGCGAAAAAATATTATGATACGCTGATTTCGGGGATGCTGGATATTTTGTTGGTGGTGGACAGCAAAGGGAATTGTACTTTTATCAATCCCCATGGTAAAAAGCTGTTGGGTTATGAAGCAAAACAATTAAATAGCAGCCGGCTGCCCGATTTTTTTTCAGACATGAAGCGATTGAGTCGCAACTACGGCGACGCCATGAAGGTGGAATTGCGCGATTATGAAGCACCGCTGAAAACCATGGATGGGAGAACTATTTTGTGCAGTTGGAATGTCCGCTATTTATTCGATAGCGACGGAAAAAATATCGGCGCCATGTGTGTGGGCCGGGATGTGTCTGAATACAAAGCCATGCAGAAGAAACTGGAGCAACATTCCCAACATTTGACAGCGCTGGTGGCGGAGCGAACCCGCGAATTGGAAAATTATGTGAATCAATTGTCGCATATTTTAAAAATCGGGGAACAGATTGTCCTCGACGCGGATCCGGATAAAGTATTGGCGAATATCTGCAAAGCAATTCGTAGCATCGGCTGGCGATATGTGGTGTTCACTGCCCGCGATGAATTGCGGGGACAGTTTAAGGTTGCGCATTATGCGGGCATTGCAGCGATGCAAATCCGTAAGTTTGTGCACGCTCGAAATTTCTTGTACCAGGATCCGCTGAAATATTTCCGCGATGAAGACCGCATCAGTCAATCATATTTGATTAACTCGGGCAGTGTCGATAAAAAATTCAAGTCGGCGTCCGGTTTTTCTCAAAACTCGGAGCGCGTTTGGAATCAGGGTGATGTGCTGGTCATACCGGTTAAATTTAAACAAAAAATGCTCGGTTTTTTCAGCTTGTTTCAACCGATGGCGTCAAAATATCCTGATGAACAACACATTCATCTACTGGAAACCTTTGCGCATAAAGCAGCGATCGCCATCGAAAACCAGAGACTGTTTGATAAAACCCGCGCTCGCACTAATGAACTGGCGGAAAAGAACGCGATCAAGACCGACCTTTTCACCTCCATGTCGCATGAGCTGAGAACGCCGCTGAACTCGATTATTGTGTTGTCTGATGTGTTACAGCAGCAGATGAGCGGAACGCTAAACTCCGAGCAGGCTAAACACATCCGGATTATCGGCCAAAACGGACGTGATTTACTGAAAATAATTAATAATATTTTGGAGCTGAGCAAAATCGACGCCGGAAAAATGCAACCGGATTTCAGCTATTTTGCCACTGCGGATATGATTGAGGACAATTTGCGCCCTATCCGGCCGCTGTGCGACCGTAAAAAAATCAAGTTGGAAACTGAACTCGGAAAAAATCTCCCCAAATATGTTTTCAGCGATCAGGACAAGATCAATCACATTTTAATGAATCTTCTGGGGAATGCGGTTAAATTTACCCCAAAAGGAAAAATCAAACTGAGCGTAAAATTTGACAAATCAGCCAGCGCGCTTCATTTTGCTGTGGCGGATACCGGTATCGGCATGACGCGCAGCGATGCCGCCAAAATCTTTGGCGGATTTGAACGAAGCGATCAGGCGCAACGAAAACAATTTGAAGGCGCCGGCTTGGGGCTGTACATCGTTAAAAAACTGGTCGATCTGTTGAACGGTTCGATAACCGTTGAAAGCAAAAAAGGAAAAGGAACGACTTTCCGGTTTTCCGCGCCGGTAACGGATTTTCGAGATTCGGATAAAAAATCGACATTGCCGCCTATCAGTCTCGAAAAAATGAAATTAAAGTCGCCTCCGAAGAAAGCCGGAGTTGAAAAACCAAAAGTTATTTTGTTAGTGGATGATCATCCGGACAATCATTACGC
>DSAU01000473.1 GCA_011046315.1 bacterium | reverse complement strand
TGTTAGTTCAAAGAGGCATTGAAACAACACCACAATTTATTGTGGTGAAATAATCATCTCAAAACAGTTCTTTTAACCGCTTCAGCGGTTTATATTCACTCACCCTGTGATCGATTACCTTTTAGGAGCATCCATCGGATAAATCTTTATAAATTCACTTTCCGCATCGCCCAGGCTTGTCTTTGGCAATATATCGGTATAGGTAGCAAGATACAAAAGCCTTATTGAAGGTCATCTTGATTCACCCTGAATACAATGAACTAAAACCTTATCACCACCTTTCAATGCTTCATCAATAAATGACAAAGCATTATCCATAATCTCTTTAGCAACATAAGCTGGGTCTTCTACATCCACAAGATTCAAATATAGTCTTTTACCTCTCGTTACTAATAGGTATTCAGGATGATCCTTCGGCGCTCCTCTGGTTTTATAACCCAATAATTGCCGATGGTAAGGCTCTTTGCAGGCATGAACAACCCGCCACCCAGACTGATATTTAACGTTTTGTTCATAATCATCCTGATCCCCGACAAATAAATTTGGACAGATTTCTATCATGGAATCCTCTGAACAATTATCAAGAAATACTTGTAATTAGTACGTCCAATGCTCTTGTTTCAACGGTTGTCGATTCAAATCTTCTTTATAAGATCGCCATTTAGGTAAGAATTTATCCATGCAGGCAACGAATATTTCATTATGCTTTCGCTCCAACAGATGCACCATTTCATGGACAATAATATATTCCAGGCAATGAAGCGGCTTTTTAGCCAGTTCAAGATTAAGCCATATTCTTCCGGCTTCACGTGTACATGTGCCCCATTTGGTCTTCATTTTCTTGATGCCGAATTCATTGACCTGCACGCTTATCTTTTGCTCAAATTTTTCAATATAGCCTGGAATGATCTCTTTTAGCCGCTGGCGATACCATTGCTCCAGGACATTCTTCATTTTTTTAAGTGATGAATTCGGTCTCACATATAATTCAATGCTATCATGCTTCAAAACAACGTCGGGTGCAGCATTATTCTCAATAATTTTCAACAGGTATCGTTTGCCAAGATAATAGTGGCTTTCACGGTTGAGAAAGTCCCTGGGTGCTTCTCGCTCCTGCTCACGCAGTTTTGTCTGCTGCTTCTTAATCCAGCCAAGCTTTGATATGGCAAACACCCTCACGGTGTCCAAATCCATCCGTAAAGGAGCGGAAATGCGCACCTTGCCAGCAGGCGGATAAACGCTAAGGTGAACGTTCTTAATGTCCTTGTACACCACGTCGATGTCAATATCGCCCAACCTGATTTGCTGCATATTAATACTCATCCTGCTGTTTTACGATAGAAAAAATCCGTTCGACTTCTGCTTCATCTTTTAAGACATCATAAAGGGCTTTCTTGATTTCCCGCTCTTTTGTGAATTTGGCTTTCGCTTTGTCCTCATATCCCTTTGTCGATTTTTTACCAAGCAGCTTTTTGTAAGTATGATAAATGTATTCCCTTTCAGTCTCGGTATTAGCGCCCGTATCTTCAGTGGTAATATCTCTAGTTGTCGGATTGTAAGATGTAACAAGCGCACATTTGCCCTTCAGTTCCATATTCTGAAAAAGCTCATAATACCTGCTTGCCTCATAGATGCTCGATGCCACCAGAATGGCATTTCCTGCACCCGAATTCAGTCGGGGCTTGACATTGAAGTCGAAAATGATATCGCTGACAATCTTATTCAGTCGGGAACGGCTGCTCAATACCTTCTGCATTGTGCCCCATTTCTTCTTTAGCTCTGACTTCTGGAAATCATTAAGCCCTTTCGTTTTCGCCTCGAACCATTCATCGATTCGTTTTGGCGATGTGATTTTCTGGTCAATATCACGGGCTTCGTACACCAAATCAAGCACCACTTCATCAGCGACCGCTTCGTTGAATTTATAAGTATGAATGTATTTTCCGAACACCTCGATGCTGGTCTGCCTATCCTGCTTTAGAAGCGGCGTCCCTGTAAAGCCGATGAAAATGGCATTTTTCAGGATTGCCTTCATGGTCTTGTGCAGCTTGCCCGATTGGGTTCTGTGGCACTCATCCACAAAAACAAATATTTCGCCCACCGTCTGTGAAGGGCTGCTTTTTAGCTCTTTCATGAATTCATTGAAATTATCAACGCCCTTCCTGCCGAATTTATGGATAAGCGAACACAGCATGCGTGGCGATGCCTCGCCGAGCTTTTTCATCAGATCCCTGCCGCTTCGGGTGCGAACCATTTCCTCGCCCGCATCGGAAAATACGCCTTCAATCTGCTTATCCAGCTCGTCACGGTCAGTGATAACGGCAATTCGGGCATTCGGATTATTATCAAGCATCCACTTGGCAAGCCACACCATAACAAGGCTTTTGCCGCTGCCCTGCGTATGCCAGATAATGCTACCCTCTTTTCTTTTGACATGCTCCTGCGCCGCTTTCACGCCAAAATACTGATGCGGTCGGCACAGCTTCTTGATGCCGCCATCAAACAAACTAAAGTCGTAGATGATTTCCAGGAACCGCTTTTTATTGCCCATTTTCAAAAGGTACTTATCGAGCAGTTTTTCAACATCACTATCTTCCTTCCAGTTCAGGTAGTATTTTTCAGGCGTGCCGATTGTTCCGTACCGAAGTCCCTGGGTGTCGTTGCCTGCAAATATCAATTGAATTATTGAATTGTGGAAAAAAAGGATTGAATAAACTCTTTTTGCTGGTTGACAATATTCTGGCGGATGCCATCGCCAATGGAAACCGTGCTTCGCTTCAGTTCCAGCACACCAAGCGCAATGCCGTTGAAATACATCACAATGTCGGGGCGCTTTTCACGATAGCCCTGAATCGTAACCGCTTCAGCGATGGCAAAATCATTCTTTTCAGGATGCTTCCAGTCGATAAGCTCGATTGTTTCGAAATTCTCCCCAGCTTCTGCCTTTGCCCTGATTCCATAGCGCAGCAGGTCGTAAACTTTTTTATTGGCGCTGTACAAGCCGTCATTGAGGTTGTTCGCCGCCTTATGAAGCTCATACAGGGCTTTGCTGATAAGAATTTCATTATAGCCCTTTTTATCGCTTAAATATGTGCGAAGAAGCAATTCCTTGATATTGCTGTTGCCAGGGCGCTCCTCCCAGTTGCCAAGATAGGCATATTTCAATTGGTCTTTGAACAACTGGACATCACGATTTTGAGTGATTCGTTCAGGCTGTCCGACTGCATGCAATGTACTGTTTTTCATTTTGTATTTCCGTTTCGAAAACTATTCAAACAATTGCAAATATTT
The DNA here is from genome assembly GCA_011046315.1 of bacterium. Lineage (GTDB taxonomy): Bacteria > Zhuqueibacterota > Zhuqueibacteria > Thermofontimicrobiales > Thermofontimicrobiaceae > Kaytiofontadaptatus. Next base: position 1,235 of record DSAU01000473.1, on the reverse strand, counting down.
TTCAAAAATAAATATTCTATTTCTTTTATAACCCGTGGTCTCTTTGAGTATACTCAGTTGTATAAAATCATTAATAAGTCGCAGCGATGTTGAACGATCGATTTTTAACAGTTCAGATGCTTTCTGACTATCAATAACAGGTTGGCTATATAAACAATGTAAAAATTGCTGGGCTAATTTCGTTTTCTTGCCCAATGTCAAAATATCCTTGTATTCAATTTGCTGACGAAGTTTAATGATCGTTTTGAATGTTTCGAGAGAATATTCCGACGTCTGTTTAATACCCTCCAGGAAAAATTTTAACCACTGGGTCAGGTTGTTGTGCGTACGAACCCGTGAGAGATTATCATAATATAGCGTTTTATTTCTCTCAAAAAATGAAGACATATACAGGGTTGGTCTTGCTAATAAATTCTTGCTCACCAGATACAGGGTTTATCAACAGCCGTCCGATTCTGCCATTGCCATCCAGAAATGGATGTATTGTTTCAAACTGGTAGTGTGCAATGCCGATTCTAACAAGATGGGGTAGCGGATAAGTTTCTTCATTTAAGAATTTTTTCAAAATCGGACATCAGTGATGGCAATTCATCATAATGCGGTGGGATGAAAACCGCATCGTTAAGCGATGCGCCGCCAATCCAGTTCTGGCTGGTGCGAAATTCACCAGGCAGCTTATGTTTGCCCCGGACTCCCTGTAATAATATGCGATGGGCATTTCTTAACAGCCTGTTGGAAAGCGGCAGCGTTCGGAGATTCGTTATCGCTTCATTCATCGCCATAATGTAATTTTGTACTTCCTCCCAATCATCTCGTTTTTCAGGATTGATATACTCAATTTTTTGTACAGCTTCTGCTATATTGGTCTGCGTGCCTTCAATTCGGCTGCTGGTAATGGCTTCTTTGCTGACGTGCATTTTAATGAAATAATTAATATCAGGCACTAACTGAGAAAAAGCATTCAATTCGCCCAGCTTTATATCTGCCTGGCTGAGCAGATTTATCAAATGGCTGTCGCTTATCTGCCATTCAATGTTAACTGGGTTTGGTGTAAAGCTTTTATACTGATATTGCTGCTTAAAACTTCCAGCGTTATAATCTTTTATGTCCATTTATAATTCCTTTGTGTTCTGCAACTATATTTTTTTTATATTTGCAGAAAACGGATTATCTGCAAATATATATTTTTGTCGTAACCTTGCTTTGCATGATTTAATGATTACCTTGATTTTTCT
>DSAU01000314.1 GCA_011046315.1 bacterium | reverse complement strand
CTTTTTTTCTCTCCGGTGAGCAGAGCTATGATGTTTACACATCCTACAAATTTGACGATCATGTTTACGATACCACACCGATGAACGAGATCGTCAATAATCCGGATCACCCACTTTACCAACAGATTGTGGATCAGATTAACCGCGGTATTATTACCGAGGTTTCAAACATTAATCAATTGCGCAATAACAATTCATACTATTACGCCGGATACGTGTTGCGCGAATGGCATACCGGCGCCTGGCGCAAGGCATGGCGCTATCGCGCCGATTGGGACGGCGACGGTTTCAATGAATTAATCGCATGGGACGATCACGCTGGCTGGCGAGGGTTGGGATTTAAGAAGAACTGGGATTTTACCGCCAAGCTCGCCTGGCGGATTAGCCCGAGCATTAAACTGCTGATACCGCTGCGTTTCAATCAACGTGTTCAGCGGGCATGGGCGAGCGACTGGACCTATGCTATGGAAGGTCGCAACGTGCTGGATGATCGGACTGACCAGCAAACCCTGATCTTTACCCATCAACTTTCACCCAGGTTTTTCTACGAAATTCGGGCGAGCCGATTTTTCAAGAGCCGTTCATATACCATCCACGGTATTGACGGACATCGGTTGAGACCGGGGCACGCCGATGACTTTTCTGAAGCCTATCAAGTTTTTTACAATGACCCGACGATCCAGGTCGATTTTGGACCCCAGGAATATCCCTCACCGCGGCTATACAGCAATGGTTTTTACATTCCGATGCGATTTGTTCGCTACGATACTTTGACCGACGGGAGAGTCCGTCATGTGTATCGCGGCGCTGCTGAACAGTACTGGAATTTTAATTTTCAACAGTCGATTCAATTAAAAGCTGACGCTACCTGGCAGGCGCAGCGGTCGCATCAATTTAAGTTTGGCGTTGAATATAAAACTTTTGGTCTGGAAAAAGCTCTGAATGGGAAAGATGTCGGCGGTATTCGTTTTTTGGAGTATCAGTATCCCTGGATCCGCGGTTACCCGTCTTACTATCATTTAAAACCTGAGGAAGCTACAGCTTACATTCAGGACAAAATGGATTTTCAAAATTTTATTGTCAACCTCGGCGTTCGTCTGGATTACGCCAATTCAAAAGGACGGGCCTGGAAAGATTGGCAAGACCCTACATCCGGAGTTGAGGAAGGGCGAAAAAAATATCAGATCAGTCCGCGAATCGGCGTCGGCCATCCGATCACCGATCGCGCCACTTTTCATTTTAATTACGGTCATTTCTTTCAGGTGCCTGACTACCGGGATTTGTACAGCAATCAGCATCTGGATTTGAATTCCCCATTGCCTTTTTTCGGTTGGGCGCACATGGATGCCCAAAGAACGATTTCATACGAGTTGGGAGTTGATTATCAATTCAGTGATTTCTGGAAATTTACCATCGCTGCCTGGGCAAAAGAAAACAACGGCAATGCGGGAAGCTTTCGTCTGACCGGATTCGACCCCGATAGTCTGGGTGGCTACTCCTATGCTATCATCACCAACAACGATTTTGGCAGCTCAAAGGGAATCGATTTCTCGATCGAAAAAAGACCCAGTGACAATTATTTTCTCGAGCTCCAGTACACCCTGTCGGTCGCTAAAGCCAACCAGTATTATTCGTGGGCAGGCTATTGGGACGGTCAAACTGCTGATACTCGCACTAAAAAGGAATATCTCTACCGCTACGATTCACCGCATCAGTTGACCGGGTTATTCGGGATACAATTTTTAAAAGGCGACGGTCCTAATTTGTTCGGCTTAAGACCGCTGGAAAATTTTCTGATGCAGTACAGCATCAGAGTGAGAAGCGGCTATCCTTATACCCCATCTCAGGGCGGACAGAGTCTGGAGCCCAATACCGCCAGACGCCCCATGGTTTGGAACGTGGATGCAGTTTTCAGAAAGGACTTTCTCTTTGCCGGACGATTCAGAGCCGGGATTGTCGCACGGGTGCTTAACCTGTTTGATCTGAAAAATGTGCTTTCGGTCTATTCAGAGACCGGCAGTCCTTCAGACCCCAATCCAGGCTATAGCAAAACCAATTACAGCACCAATTGGGACAGACCCTGGCACTGGACGCGGGGGCGTGTAGTCGATATGGGATTTCGGATAGAATTTTAAAAATGATGGTGAATTATTAAACATGTTCAACGATTCAGAAAAATTGAATACCCCTGAGGCATTAAATCATACAATGGCTGTTGAGCTATTGCAAAATGGGTATTTGAAATAATTTGGGAGGTTCTATTCAATGAAAAAGTATTTGACAATTGGCATCATAGCCGCGTTGATAATAGTCTTGCTGTTGTCGATCGTGCATGCTGCCGATAAAAATAAAGATCAAAAAAAAGCTCGAAAACTGGCTAAAGCGACCAAAACAATCGACCAATCGGTCGGGCTTTTGGACGCCGGTAAAATTCAGCATGCGGTGTTTAACGATGGGAGACTATCTACCTGGGACTACCGGCCCAAGGTTCCGGCGGTATTTTATAAAGGATGGTCTTATATTCCCGATTTAAGCATGATGATAGGCGTGCCTGAAGACCCCAGTTGGACCCCATACACCACCGATGTCCAGACTGGCCAGCCGATCCTTAAGGGACCATCGGTGTCCGCGACCTTTGCCGGAGACGACTGGGGACCGAAAGCCGGATCTTACGGCGGGTTACATTCCGGCGATATGACATTCGGTGACGTTCTTTCCGGTACTACACTCGGGGATTTTCCGTTGATGGCAACAAGTAACTATCCATTGAGCTGGCCTAAGGATGAGAATGGGCATCCCTTTTGGCCCGGTATGTGGGCGGTTGATCCGAATACTGGCAAAGTCAGCTATGACTCGGTGTTAGCCACTGAATTTAATTTTAACGAACCGCCCGGACCCTGGATGTATTGTCCGACATCTGACGATACGGTTCTGTTGGGAAAATTTTACTCTGATAAGGAAATATTCTTCAGCATGACGGATTATGATCTCACCAATCTGTTAATTCCTTACGCAGAGAGCGATGGCGACACTTCACAGGGTTACAAACTGGAAGTCCAACTGGACATGACGGCTTTGTGCTATGGTCGCTCCTATGCTGAGGATATTATTTTCTTTCCGATGAAAATCATCAATCATAGTCCGCACGATTATCGGGATGTCTATGTGGGATTTTACAATGATACCGACGTGCCCGAATACAATCTGGTTTTCACCCTCAACGATCGCATGGACTGGATGACTTTTTTGGCAAGTGAATATGATGTGGAGAACGATACCACTTATCATTATAATATGGCTTACATATACGATTACCGTTACGGAACCGGTGATTTTCCCGGGCCCGAATACAAAGTGGTTCCGGCGTTGAAAATTTTAGAAACGCCGCCGGCAAATCAGGACCTTGATCTGGACGGCGACGGAATTATTGATGTCTATCAGGGTGATCAACTGGGAATTACCGGCTGGCATTGGTTTGAATGGGAACAACGTCCGGGCCAGGTTGACAATACCCGGCTGGAATTGATAACCTACAAATTGCTGGCAGGCGATAATTCAGATATCTTGCCGGAAGAGGATGCTGCCTATTTTCATCCCGCCCCTGACGGAACTCTGAATCCCCACTTTGATTCACCAGAAGGTATTCGTGATATGTATCCCGATGGATTGGACTGTGTTTTTATCATGAGTTCCGGTCCGTTCGATTTAGCGGCCGGAGATACGACCGTCTTTTCATTTGCGCTGGTGTTGGGCGATGATACCAGTGATGTAAAATTCAATGCGCGCACCGCTCAATTTATGTACGAATTGAATTACCAGGGCGCAGACCCGCCGCCCACGCCAAAGGTCTGGGCAGTGCCGGGCGACGGAAAGGTTACGCTGTACTGGGATAATTCAGCCGAGTCGGCGGTGGATTTAATGACCGGTTACAACGACTTTGAAGGTTACAAAATTTATCGGACAAGCGCTGACCCGATTAATAACCAATGGGGAGAAAAAATTGTTGACGGTAACGGATTGGTGGTCGGTTTTGTACCGCTGGCGCAATTCGATTTAAACAACAGCATTTCCGGATTGGATCCGCAGTATCCCCATTTGAATTTGGGAAACAATACCGGACTCGTTCACACCTTTGTCGATGAAAATTTGATCAATGGTAAGACTTACTGGTATTCGGTAACCGCTTATGACCGCGGAGTGCCGGATGATCCTGATCTCAACCCCGATGGCTGGGCGCCGATGAATTATCTGGAGACTGCCAAGGGTTCAAATCCCAGCGCGTCTCCCAATCTGGTGATGGTCGTTCCCGGCAAGGTACCATCGAACTTTATCGCATCCGACTTTGAAGTCGAGCCGCTGCCCGGAACGTATGCCAACCATGATATCGGTGTTCAAATTATCGATCTGTATAAAATTACCGGGCACTCTTATTTAATGTCATTTGATGATACCTCATCAATAACAAAAACTTTCAGCTTAAAGGATGAACAAACCGGCAAATTTGTTATCAAAGATTCGCCCAATCTTAAG
>DSAU01000155.1 GCA_011046315.1 bacterium | reverse complement strand
TTACTTCACCTCCATATAATGTATCCAAGGAATATGATGATAATTTGACTTTGAGCGAATATTTAGACCTGTTAAATACTGTTTGGAGAGAAACATACCGTGTTTTGGTTCCTGGTGGCCGTGCTTGTATCAACATAGCCAATCTTGGAAGAAAACCATATATACCTCTTCATTGTTATATTATTGAAGGTATGCAGAAAATCGGATATCTTATGCGCGGTGAAATAATATGGAACAAAGCATCAAGTGCAAGTCCATCAACGGCTTGGGGCAGTTGGCTTTCTGCTGCTAATCCTGTATTGCGAGACATTCACGAATATATTTTAGTCTTTTCAAAAGATTCTTTTTCAATGCCGCGAAAAGGAAAAGAAGCCACTATTAAGAAAGACGAATTTTTAGAGTGGACTAAAAGTGTATGGACGTTTCCAGCAGTATCCGCCAAACAAATCGGTCATCCAGCGCCGTTTCCTGAAGAATTGCCTCATAGATTGATTCAGTTATTTACTTTTAAAAGAGATGTCATATTAGATCCCTTTGTTGGGAGTGGAACAACTTGTCTCTCGGCTATTAAAGATAAAAGAAATTATGTGGGTTATGATGTCGATCCTGAATATGCAAAATTAGCTGAAAGCCGAATCTCAAATTATATTAATCAATTACTGCTTTTTGAATAAATAACATTAAAAAAAATAACAATTCAAGAGATTAAAAGACAAACATATCTTTGAGAAGTATATTGTTAACTTAATCAAATCTATAACCATAAATGATGGATAGAATTTGTAATTAACCCTGCTTCAATTCCTGATGATTGTAATAAGACTAACCTATCTTAAATACTTTCCTTTGCAAACCACCCGAACCAATTTAAAAAGAAACAACAAACATTTTTTTGAGTATAAAAGGCTAACTCAAAACAAATGAACAGGAGGAAACGTGAATTCAATTAACCGAAGGGAGTTTTTAATGAAAAGTGGGACAGGATTGGCAGCGGTTGCCGGGTCCACTTTATGGTTTGATCTGTTGTTGGCGGGAAAGATTCCCGGCCATTCAATGGCAATGTTCGAGAGTCGATTTGGAGTGACCCAACAGGATCTGAACAAGATATTGCAGATCGCCAATTCTCGGGGTGGAGATTTTGCTGAACTGTATTTACAATACAAAATTTCCAACTCTATTAATATGGAAGAAGGAATAATTAAAGAGACTTCAGAAAACATTTCATTGGGTGTTGGCGTTCGGGTGTTATCAGGAGACAAGACCGGATACGGTTATACCAACGACCTGTCGTTCGAGTCGATGAAAAATGCGGCTTTGACTGCGGCAGCCATTGCCAATCAGAGTTCAACTGTCAGGATTAACGATTTGTCGGCGAAAAATCCTCCGCTGCAGGTTTATGATTTGAATAAAACATTAACCGAACTTCAGTTGAAGGATAAACTTACACTGGTTGAACAAGCGAATCAGGCTGCAGAGAAATTTGATAATCGCATCAGCAAAGTTCGGGTGGGGCTATCTGATGAGCTGGATTATATTACCATTGCCAATTCTGAAGGACTGTTGATTTCAGATACGCGACCCCAGACTCGGTTGGTGGTGGTTTCGTTAGCCGAAAAAGATGGGGTTCGAAATTCAGGCTTTTACAGCGGCGGCGGCAGGGTTGGTTTAAAATATTTTCAGCAAGAAATGACGCCGCAAAAAATTGCTGAAAGCGCATCCGAAGAAGCCATCATTTTGTTAGACGCCAAAGATGCAATGGCTGGCGAGCAACCGGTTGTGCTGGGCGCCGGGCAAAGCGGTGTTATGATCCATGAAGCTGTGGGGCATCCGTTGGAGGCGGATGGCAACCGCAAAGGCACATCGATCATGGCTGATAAAATGGGCAAGTCGGTCGCCCGCGAAATTGTAACCATTTTTGAAGATCCCACCATACCCCATTTCCGCGGTTCGCTGAATATCGATGACGAAGGCGTATCCGCACAAAAAACAATGTTGATTGAACGCGGAAAGCTGGTCGGTTTGATTCAGGACCGGTTGTCGGCAAAAATCATGAAAATGAAGCCCACCGGCAACGGCAGGCGTCAGTCCTATCGATTTAATCCGATCCCGCGCATGACCAATACCATTCTGGCAAAGGGAGAGAGTACACCGGAAGAAATTATTCAATCGGTCAACCAGGGATTTTATGCGAAATCGTATCAGGGCGGACAGGTGGAAGATTCGGGTAAATTTGTATTCTCGGTAAACCTGGGCTACTTGATTGAACACGGAAAACTAACCCAACCGCTTAAAAACGCGACCCTGATCGGCACCAATGTGCAAATTCTCAATGAGGTCTCCATGGTCGGAAACGATATGGGATTTTTTCTGGGCAGTTGCGGAAAAGATGGTCAAACGGTTCCGGTAACCGCCGGAACCCCGACATTGAAAATTGATAAAATGACGGTAGGAGGGAGACAATGAGCCAAACCACTCAACAATTAACAGGTCTTGCTGAATCGCTGGTCGCGCTTGCCCGGAAAAAGGGAGCCGATGAAGTTGAGATTGAAATCAGTCAGGGAAAAGATTTCTCAGTGGAAGTGCGAAACGGAGAGATCGAAAAACTTGAACAAGCCGGAACCAGGGGGTTGTCGATTCGGCTGCTGAAAGATCAGAAAACAGCAGTGGTGAATTCATCGGATTTTAAGCATGAAACTTTAAACCATTTGATAGAAAATGCAGTGAAAAGAGCGCAAATATCCAGTCCGGATCCATTCGCCGGTTTGCCGGAGTTTGATCCTGATACACAGTTGCTGGATCCTTCTTTCAATGCGACACTGGAAATCTATGATCCCGAAATAGAAACGCTGACTCCGCAGCAAAAAATCGAACTGGCAAAAAAAACCGAGTCGATAGCGCTGCAGGATGAGCGGGTTGTCAATTCATACGGCTCAAGTTTTGGGAATTATTCCGGGGAGGTAATCCTGATCAATTCGAAAGGATTCAGCGGTTCTTATCAAAAAAGCAGTTGCAGCCTGGGCGTCTATCTGCAAGCCGGCGTGGGCGACAACAAGGTTGAATCTGGTTGGTATGAAAGCAGCCTGTATTTTCAGCAACTCTGGAAGCCCGAACAGATTGCAGAGAAAGCAGTGCAACGGGTGACGCGAATGATCAATCCCCAAAAAGTGAAAACTCAAAATGTACCGGTGGTACTGGAACCGCCGATGACCCGCGGCCTGCTATATTTTTTGTATCAATGCGTCAATGGCCGCTCCATTTATATGAAACAATCTTTCCTGCTCGACCGATTACAACAAAAGATCGCCAACGCAAATGTTTCGGTTATCGATGACGGATTGATTCCACGCGGCATGGGAACAAAACCGTTTGACGGCGAGGGTGTGCCCGTTCGCAAAAACGTTGTTATCGATAACGGTGTTTTAAAAACCTATTTGACAGATACCTATTCCGCCAGAAAATTAAAAATGAAATCCACCGGCAACGCGTCCGGCGCCAATAATTTTTATCTTGAAGCCGGACAATTCACGCCGGAGGACATTATCAAATCGGTTGACAGGGGATTGTTGTTGACCAAGACTATGGGGCAGGGGACCAATCCGGTCACCGGAGATATTTCGCGGGGCGCCTTCGGAATATGGATAGAGAACGGCGAGTTAAGCTTCCCGGTTGCTGAAATTACCATATCCGGAAATTTAGCGCAAATGTTGAACCAAATCGAAATGGTCGGAAACGACCTGCGCTTCAACAGCTCGATCACGGGACCCACCATCAAGGTCGCGGAGATGACTGTTTCGGGAATTTAGGTTTAGCTGATAATCTGCGTATTTTTATTGTTTGTGGGTTTGAGAAATAATAAATTGTCGGGGCTGATCTGCTTGTCCCGACAATTTGTTCAAATGGATAAAATGCGTTGACAAAAGTGGGATTACTCCAACAGTATCAATTTTTGTCCCTTTTCGACGGGTGCTTTTTCTGAAACAAAGATCTCCTTTACCACACCATCAAATGGCGCTCTAATTTCATTCTCCATTTTCATCGCCTCGAATACCAATATCCCGTCACCAGTTTTGACTTTTTGTCCCACTGCGACATCTATCGAGACGACTAATCCTGGCATGGGAGCCGTGATTTCTTTAAATTGTTCGCCGGGCAAAAACTGTTGCGTATGTTTCTTTAGCAGCAGCAATCGTTCATCCTCGACGTTAATTTTGAAATCCCTGCCATGATAATTGATCAGATAATCGGTTTGATTTTTTCTAATTTCCAGTTCATAGGGTCTATTGCCAATGAGAGCTGTCAAAGTATATTGACCATCGGTTTTTAAAATTTGCAGCGGCAGGATTTCATTGTTCAGCTCGGCGATAAAATCCCCCTCATCGGTTTGCGTTAAAATGATCTGGTACTGATTATCACCGATTGTTGAAAGATATTTCATTTTCACCTCCAATGCGTTCTCTGCGCCATCGCTATGATATTTTTGTAATAGTTCAGCACTCTTAACTAATAATGCCATTCCGGCATGTTTTTAGCC
>DSAU01000028.1 GCA_011046315.1 bacterium | reverse complement strand
ACCGGCTGCAATAAACGCCCAAGCAGATTCTGTCATAATTTCCTCCTAAAAACGGGTTTTATTCATTAGTATCGTTTGTTATTTAATAGCTAATTCTACTTAATCAGATTACTGCTAAAAATGATAATTAGGTAATTCAATCTACTTGACATCCCCTAAATCCCCCCGCCAACTGGCGGGGGTACTTTCGAGAATCCCCCCCTTTGAAGGGGGGCCAGGGGGGATGTTGGAGCTAAATCTGACCAATTAGTACTAATGATGTGATTTCAAATTCATTCCAATAAAGACCGCCGAAAGTAATGTAAAAATGTACGCCTGAATTAAGGCGATCAAAACTTCCAGCAAACTCACAAAAACAGCGCCCAGAATGGGAAACGGTGATATAAAAATATTTTTAAAAATAAAGATTATTCCCAATATGGTGAAAATAACCAGATGTCCGGCGAGCATATTGGCGAATAACCGAATCGCCAAAGCGAAATGTTTGGTCATCATGCCCAGCACTTCAATTAAAAAAATAAGTGGTATCATCAACTTCGGCAAGCCCGGCGGAATAAAGCTTTTTATATAACCTTTGAGGCCGTTTTTGCGGATGTTCGATAATTGGACAATAAACAATGTGGACGCTGCCAGCGTTGCCGTCACGGAAATATTACTGGTGGCGGTCGCTCCCATGGGAACCAGACCGAGTAAATTACAACTGATAATAAAAAAGAAAGCAGTCAGCAGATATGGGGCATAGCGTGATGATTCTTCCCCCAGATTCGGATCAATTATGCTCTCCTTTAAAAAAACAACAATCGCTTCGATAAAATTTGCAGGACCTTTGGGTACGATCGACTTGCTTTGCAAAACAACGAGGAGGACAACAATCAAAATGGCGGCGGCAATCCATAACATTAAAACATGTTTGGTAATAGAAATATCAAAACTGCCCACATGCAATCCGTAAACAACTTCATCCTTAACATGATGCATGATATAATCTTTAATGTTTTCCGTGCCATGTTCAACACTGGTTCCATGCTCATCTGCGGCATTGAGAAAGAATCTAATAAATAACTCCGATATCTGTTTCGTCATTTGTTTCCTTTTTGGATCAACGAATTCATAAATCGAAATTCAAAAAATTGAAACGAGAGGTAGAAGGCAACAAAAGCCGAAATCCAATACATGACCTGTAAATCGGTATACCGCATTACCAGAAAAATCAGCAACCCGATGAGAAAAAATCTGACCGCAACCCCTCCAATAACCACAGCCATAAAAATTTTGATGTTTTTTTTAAAAGACCAGTTAATGGAAACAAAACCGAGGCTGAAGATGATCAAACTTGCCAGATAGCCATAGCCAATCTCTTTGGAAAGCGTCTTTTCAACAGCAAAAGAGATAACGACCAAAAATAAAAACAGAATTATGCATGACCCAACTACAAGATTCAGATAAAATTTGATCGGTTTAGTATTCATATTTTTTTTGCCATTTAGATAGAAGTCGCTTGCGACATGTTTGTTAAGCAAGCGGTACTGCAATTTAATTCAAATACGCTGGAACCGTGCTACTTTTTTTCAAAAGTGTGATAAACCAAAACCCGGGAGTTGTAATTGGATACCAACTTGAGCAATTCGGTTTTCAGCATTCTGAACTTTTGACTTGTCAATGCCTGTAGCAGTGTTGATTCATTATCGGACCTGGCTTCGTAAAATATATTCGGCGATTCACCGATTAAAACCTTCCACTCACCCACGACATCAATACCCAGGCCTTCCATGCTCGGATAGTGCACTTCGCGAATAAATTTATCATATTGTATCTCTTTACCCGGAATGATATCCCAGTATTGACTGAACTTAACCGGACCTTTTTCGGTTCCTCTGGGCAAATGTGGAAATCGATCACTGGGAATGAGAATCTTGCTTCGATAATCGGTTACAAAGTGCAGCAACTGAGAATTGATTTCATAGTACTCATTTCTCTTGAGCGCTATCTCACAACATTCCAGATCTTCGCTGATGCCAACCGAAATAATTTGCGGACTGTCCCCGATCAAAACGCTCCACATGGCGACGACATTGATTCCCAGCCGTTTGAGAGTGGGAACGCGACGGCGCTGCATGAAATCGATGTACTCATCCATTTTATCCGGGATGATGTTCCAATACTCATTAAACTTTACCGCCATGAAGCCTCCTCCCATGATTTTATTGATCTCAGATTGAATACGGCATCAGAAGTTACTTCATCCAACTGCGCAAGCGCCGCCAATTTAGCCAGTCTAAAATCTTGCGCGATTTCAATAGCCAAAAATAAAAATTATTTTCCAACAATGCAAGCACTTTTTATCTATAATTGAATTTGATCGCTGTTATTTTTTAAATAAAATTTGGCAGGCAAAACCCAGACCGTCAGTGTCTGACGAATAAATATATTCGGTTCGTTAAATCAGGACGAATCTGTCAGTTTTGGAACCTGGCGGAAAGTCCAGATGTCGTTTAAAAAATAGTTCAGCAGCGTCGCAACCGCGATCCCGAATAGATTTGAAATGAGATAATAAAGATTGAAAAAATGAGTTAAAATCCACAGCACGCCCAGATTTCCCACATAACCGGCAAGACTTGCCACCAGACAGAATTTGACAAACCGAATAAAAAATGCTTTCCTGCCCGCTGCTCCTCTGCCGCGCCAGGTCCAGATATCGTTCCAGATAAAATTGTTGATCATCGCCAGAAAAATCGCCAGTACCGCGGACACAATATAATAAAAGCCGAACAGCTCGGTAAACAGCCACAAAAATCCCATATTGACAAACACGCCGCTGCCGCCAACGATTCCGAATTTGATAAATTGAATCCATCTCGCTTTTGAAAAAAATGACTGGTCAGGAAGTGCGCTCATGAATCTCTCCGGTTCAATGTCCCCTGGTACTGGTAACAACGATAAATGTAAAAAATGCGAAAAACTTTTCCACGATGGGAAATTACCAATGGAGGATCTTCAGCCACCGTCTCAAAATGCGCTGAAAGATTTCCCAACCTGCGGTAGCGTTGGGCGTCACTGGTAATAAAAATCGCATCTTTTCCGATCAAGCCGGGAATATCGGTCCAGAAATTATACTGCAATCCATTTTCGCCGATAACTTCTCCGGCGTGAGTCGGCTCGTGATGCGGCGTGTAAAAGCTAATTTGGCTGGGAATTTTATATTCATGACTAAAGATGAAGCTATCTTCTCCCATCTCCTTTTTGATGATCATTACCCGCTCCGCCAATTCTTCCCAGCCAGTCCAGGTGTCGCCTTTTTTAATTGGCATAACCGGAAACAGCGGGAGGATATGCATAAAAATCACAATCAGCAACCCCAGAATCAATCCAGCTTTCAAATATCTGGCAAACCAGCGGGCGCGTCGGGTCTCTGCGGAAAATATCCAGCCCATGGCAGCGATGATCGAGGTGATATAAGCCGGCGCCATCCAATTCATTTTCACCAAACTGCGAAAGCTGGAAAATGTAAAAATAAAAAACACCGGCAAGCTGAACCAGAAAAGTAGCGCAAATTTCTCTTTTTTTTCTTTAAATGTTTTCCAGCCGGCAAACAGCCAGCCGCCAATGACAATCAGGAACAAATATGGCGTCAACATCCCCAGTTGCGAACCGATCAATTGACCCAGATAGTCGAGCCGCAGCCGCTTCATCTCCGAAAACCGACGCGATGATTGAAATGCAAACGACGCCCAGTCGTGCTGATAATTCCAGATGAGCACAGGTGTAAAAATCAGCAGAGCGATCAGCACGCTCAAATAGGGATGAACTGTTTTCAGCCAATGGCGCTGCTCTTTGGAAAAAAGTAAAAACAAAAATATTCCCACGCCGAGCAGCACTGCCGTATATTTACTCAACATGCCGAATCCCATCGCCATGCCGGCAAAATACCACCATTTGGCAGCCGAAGTTTTGAGGAGCTTCACCATAAAATAGACAATCAGCGTCCAGAAAAACAACATCGGCACATCCGGCGTGATGACCGTAGCGCCAATTGAGAAAAGCACAGTGCAATTAATGGTTATCACTGTCCACAGCCCCATTCTCTCATCATCGAAAAGTTCGATCACGATCCGGTACAACAAAACCATCATTCCTAGCGAATAAAGCACACTCCCCAGCCGGATGAAGAAAACCGAATCGCCGCCGAGTGCCGTAAAAAAAGCAATGGTCCAGGCAGCCATCGGCGGATGATCAAAATAGCTGAGCGCCAAATGTTTGGCGTATTTCCAGTAGTAAGCCTCCTGTGGGACCAGGGGGACTAGGTTGATGTAGATCAAACGAAATAGCGTGAGCGCCAGTATCGTTATTAAAGTTAATTTTTTGTTTTTTTCCATGAGATTTTTTTTTAAAAGGTTTAGGGTTTAGGGTTCTGGGTTTTGGGTTCTGGGTTTTGGGTTCTGGGTTCTGGGTTCTGGGTTCTGGGTTCTGGGTTTTGGGTTTAGGGGTTAGGGTTTAGGGTTCTGGGTTTTGGGTTCTGGGTTCTGGGTTTTGGGTTTTGGGTTT
>DSAU01000312.1 GCA_011046315.1 bacterium | reverse complement strand
TTTCCAAATGGTAATAAAAAAAGTCACTTCGCTGAGTGCCAGCCGTCCCACCAGCAAGGACATAATCGTTTTTTCATGTAGCGATCCTTTTTAAATTTAGTAAATTAAAAAGTCAAAATATTTTTCTATAATACTCGCATCCACTCCTGCGCCGCCATTTGCAGCGGATCCCAGGGACTGGAGAGCGGCGGCGTGTAACTCAAATCCAGATGGTTAAAATTATCGACTCTCATTTTATGATAAATCGCCGTAGCGATAATATCGATCCGTTTGGACACTTCGGTTCCGTAAGCGCCAACAATTTGAGCGCCTAACAAACGATGCGTTTTTCGCTCACCAGTCAAGCGGATGTGCATTTTCTTCGCACCAGGGTAATACACTTTATGATCCCAGTTTTCAAAATCCACTGTGATCGGATCGAATCCTTCGGCGCGCGCTTCGTCATCTTTTAAGCCTGTTCGTGCGGCGACTAAATCGAAAATCTTCACTGACTGGGTTCCCAACGATCCAGCATATTCACAATTCCCGCCAACGGCATTTTCACCGGCGATTCGTCCCTGCTTGTGCGCCGTGGTTCCCAGCGGCAGGTACATGTTTTTGTCTAACAGACAATGATATGTCTCCGCGCAATCGCCCGCTGCGTAAATGTCCGGGAGATTGGTCTCCATTTTCCGATTGACCTGAATAGTGTGTTTTACGCCGAGCGCTATTCCCGCGGCTTGTGCCAGGCTGGTTTGCGGACGACTTCCCGTGGCGACCAGCACCATATCGGAGCCGACTTCAAAGCCGTCTTTTCCACTAACAACCAACGTTTGTTGTTTTGCCGCGATTTCCGTGACCGCTGTTCCTGTAAAGACATTCACTCCGTGTCGTTCCAATTCCGAACGAACAAGCTCTCCGAGTTGCTGATCGAGTGTCATTAACACCGAAGGAAAATATTCGACCACGTTCACCTCAAGTCCGATCTGCCGCATGGCATCTGCCATCTCCATGCCAATGTAACCGGCGCCAATGATGGTGATCGATTTGGGATGATGCTTTTCAAGGTAATTTTTAAATGCAAAGCTATCATCCATCCAACGCAAAAAAAAGACGCCGGGCAGATCCAGGCCGGAAATTGGCGGACGTGTGGAGACGGCGCCAGTGCCGATCATCAGCTTATCGTAATTCAGTGTTACGGAGCGATCATCGCTCTTCTTTTTTACCAGAATCGTTTTGGTGGCCGGATCGATTTTTTCGGCGACGTGTTCCGCTAACACCGTGATCCCCTGACGCTCGATATCAGCCAACGTTCGATGCGCCAGGTTGCGCCAATCGGTGACCTCGCCGCTTAAATAAAACGGCAATCCGCAGATGCTGAAATTGGGATAGCTATCGGCTAATACCATGGTGACTTTCACATCTGGATCAAGTTCTTTGGCACGCAGGGCGGCGCTAATTCCTGCGTCGCTGCCGCCGATGATGAGAAATTTATTCACTGAGTTTCTCCCATGTTATAAGTTTGAAAATGTAATCATGCTCGATTCAAATACACAACACCATTCTTGCAAATTCTTCATAATCCGGCAGCCCCTGCGGATAAAACCGACAGGCAAGATGCGGTTCATCGGGAACGGGAGCACCGAATAAATCCTCATCATTAATCAGAATAGTGGGTGAGCCCCGAAAACCGATTTGCGCCGCCTGTGAATTATCTCCAACTTTTATATATTTGGCTTCGGTTTCAGGATGCTCTTGTTGAAACCGCTTGACCAGCGCTAACGCTGCTGGCGCATGGGGACAGCCGTCGAAATATTGGACTTCGATTTTAATCATAAGTATCTCCAACTGGATTTACTGCTTCAAAAACTCACTGATCTCGCTTAGCTTCTCTTCTGTAACTGACGTCACGCCTTTCACTATTCCAAAATCGGTGATATTGATATGCTCAAACCGCTCGATGCCATTTTCTTTTAAAATCTTTTCAGCGCAATTGATGGGACAGCCGTCCAGCACCACAATGCGGGCGCCGTTGCTCAATTCGGCTTTGCTGTCTTCGGCAAAGCTTTTATCAACCGCAAATCGGGCTAAACAGAGCATTTTGGCATTGCCATCTCTCATCAATTTTCGGGCAACTTTATCCGAGTAAGCTCCCGTGTTGGAAGCGCCTGAACACGCCAGAACAATCAATTTTTCGTTTGGCTCCATTTCTCTCTCCAAAAACAATTCGTTATTAATCACCACTAATTTGGCTTATGATTCCTGAAAGCATTTTTTTTATGCAAAAAATTTTCTCCGAAAATAAAGCGCCACATTGACCAGGCTGATCAACACCGGCACCTCGACCAATGGGCCAATTACTGCTGCAAACGCTTCGCCGGATTGAATACCGAACACTGCTACTGCCACAGCAATCGCCAATTCAAAATTGTTGCTGGCAGCCGTAAAGGAGAGCGTTGTTGCCTGTTCGTAATTGGCGCCAACCTTTTTGCTCATGAAAAAAGAAATTAAAAACATCAGCACGAAATAGATTAACAGAGGGATAGCAATCCGCACGACATCTAATGGCAATTGCACGATATATTCGCCTTTTAGTGAAAACATCACGACGATGGTGAACAGCAGTGCAATCAGCGTGATGGGGCTGATTTTCGGGATGAATTTGGTGTGATACCATTCTTTATTTTTTATTTTAATGAGCGAAAATCGGGTGATGATGCCGGCGATGAATGGAATTCCCAGATAAATAAACACACTCTCGGCGATTTGCCCGATAGTAATTTCAACTGCCGTGCCTTCAAGTCCAAACCAGGTGGGCAAAATGGTGATGAAGACATAAGCATAAATTGAAAAAAACAACACCTGAAAAATCGAATTGAACGCGACCAGCCCGGCCGCATATTCGGAATCGCCTTTTGCCAATTCGTTCCAGACCAATACCATGGCGATGCAGCGCGCCAGTCCGATCAGGATCAGACCATACATGTATTCCGGATAACCGCTCAAAAATGCAATTGCGAGAAAAAACATCAATATCGGACCCACAATCCAGTTTTGAATCAGCGATAATCCCAGGATACGCCAGTTGCGAAAAACATGGCCCAATTCCTCATATTTTACCTTTGCCAGCGGCGGATACATCATTAAAATCAAGCCGATGGCAATGGGAATATTGGTGGTTCCCACTTGAAAGTGATTCCAGAAATCCACGATTCCGGGAAAGAAGTATCCCGAACCGACACCGACTGCCATGGCCAGGAAAATCCACAGCGTCAGGAATCGATCCAGAAATGATAGCCGTTTAACAATACCTTGTTCCACTTGCACCTCGCATTAATCTGTTTTAAAATATCCATCTATTTTTGCTTTAATTTGATGCCTGACCTTTCGAAACACAGCCATAATTTCATCTTCGGTACCTTCAGCCGCAGCCGGATCCTCGAAACTCCAGTGAATCCGCTCCGCTTGTCCCGGGAAAAAGGGGCAGCGTTCCTTTGCATTGTCACAGACCGTGATGAAATAATCGAATTTTTGTCCTATGAATTGCTCCACATCTTTGGACGTATGGCTCGAAATATCCACGCCATCCTCCTGCATCACCTGAATGGCTTTCGGATTGACCACGCTCGGCTCCAATCCGGCGCTGGTTACGTCGAAACGATCGCCTGCCAGATGCCTGAAATAGCCCTCTGCCATCTGGGAGCGGCAGGAATTGCCGGTACATAAAATGAGTATTTTTTGCTTCATCAAATTTTCCTTTCATTGCTTCGTCAAGTGTCGAAATGTTTGCCCAGGTAATTCGGTTTTAAAGGACGCGGATCATGCCAAAGGCGGATGCGCTTTCTGAGCATTTAACTGATCGAACGCCTGCCCGCCGCAAGCATGGATTTGAACGGATTAGTTATTACCATTAAAAAAATCCGTTTTGATCAGTCTAATCCGTTCAATTAGTGTTCTATATTTTTTTTTGGCTCTGACTCACCCAACTCACGCTTTACACAATTCGATGCGATCAGTTGTTTTAAGTTTTTCACGATCGGATTTTACCTGCTCGTCATCGTTTAACCAATCGAGGATGAGGGGCAGCAAGCCGCTAATAAAAATATTATTAGATCCGATATTCAAATGATAATCGACCCATTTGCCTGTTTTATGATCAAATATAATGTCTGCTTCTTTGAGAATGCTTAAATGTGCCGAAACCGTAGATGTGGCGAGCTCTAAAATCGATGTGATCTCGCAAACACACAACGATCGCTGTTGCAAAATTTTCACAATCCGGAGCCGGTTTTTATCTCCCAGCGCTTTAAATATTTTTACCAGCTTTTCCATGAACTTTGACCTCATTTTTCATTTCGTCAAATATAAAAATGATATCTGAGAATGTCAAGCATTTTTTTTAGCGCTTTGTAATATTTCAGTTATCGGTGGAGACGCAGACTGATGCCATCGCTTTATTTGTAACAATATTAGAAATAACTGGCTCTATTTAAAAATTTTATCATCTCTCAAATAATCAAATCATCAAGCGATGGCATCAGTATTCCACCAGTAACTGAGATCATA
>DSAU01000226.1 GCA_011046315.1 bacterium | reverse complement strand
TTACAAGTAAAGTCTTTGTTTTTTTTGCAAAAGTTTTTAGTCAGCATGTCATTGCGAGCGGAGCGAAGCAATCTTATCAAATATTTAAGAGATTGCTTCGTCGCTTCGCTCCTCGCAATGACACGCCTGTATTGCAGTTTACTGCGCTATGTTATGTGTAATAGTTGTCAATCCGGAAATGTCTTTTCAATGCCAGCAGTGCTGCGCCAATCAATCCGGCGTTGTTACCCAGTTGTGAAGTGCTAATTTTGACCGGAAAATAAAGCTTCTGGTTGATCGCTTCGAGCAGTGGCGCACCCAACCGGGAAATTTCACCACCGATGACGACTTGCTCCGGTTCGACGATGTGGTGCAGCGTCTCCAGACCACAGGCGAGGTAATCTAATTGACGGTTGAAAATTGACAGAATTGTGCTATCTTCGGAGCGGATCAATTCGATCAGGGTGTCGGTGCTTTCTTTTGATAGCGGATGAAGCCTCTGCTTGTAGTCCGACGTTACAATCTTAAAAACTTCTTCCTGCAATTTTTTTCGGGAGACATACATTTCCAGACAGCCTTTTCTGCCACAGCCGCATTTCAGTCCATTTTTTTCCACACAGATGTGCCCCAACTCGGCAGCGTTTCCGGCGCCGCGCAACAGTTTTCCGTTTAAAATAATTCCGCAGCCGATGCCGGTACCGATCGAAATCAGGGCGAATCGATCCGGACGGGGATAGTGCAGTTGTTCAAATTCTGCAAAAGCGGCAGCGTTGGCGTCGTTTTCCAGATAAACGGGTAAGCCAATCGCATCTGAAATATGATCAGATAGTGGATATCCGAGATAATCGTTAGCGAGCGCAACGCCACCAGTAACGATATTTTTTTTAGGATCAACTCTGCCACTGGCGGCGATGCCGATTGCCTGCGGTTTATCAACGGATTTTTTCAAGACTGATTTTATTGCAGCAATAAGCGATTCTGCTACCTCTCTGGTTCCTTTTTTCCACTGCGTCGGGAAAACAGCTAAATGATCGCAAAGACCATCAGCCGTCACCGATGCCAGCGCGGTTTTAACGCCGCCAAGATCAACGCCGATGGCGGTGGATTTTCTCAATTGCTGAAAAGCCGTTATTTTTTCTTGAAACCGACGGCTGATGTGATGGGGTCGGGTAATGGCGCTGCCGACCACAACAGCGAACGCCCCCAATCGTAAGGCTTCGACCGCCTGTTCCGGCGTCCAGATTCGACCCTCGGCGATTACCGTGACCTGATGACCTAATTCACCGACCAGTTGCGACAGCAGTTCGAAGTCCGGAAGGTGTTCCGATGCTCCTCTGTTAATTTCCCCTGTGTAGCCAGACAACGTGGTTCCGATAAGGTCAAATCCCAATTGCGCTGCCCGGCGCCCCTCTGCGACCGATGAGATATCCGCCATTATTAGCGCGTTTCGCTGTTTGAGTAGCTGCACAATATGGGCGATATTCTCAGCGTTGGGACGGCGGCGCAAAGTGGCGTCGATTGCCACAATATCCACGCCGGTATTGAGCACCTCAATGGCGTCGGCAATGGTGGGAGTGATGTAGATTTCTGAATCGGAATATTTTCTTTTCAATAGTCCGATAACAGGAACCGATAGCGATTGCTTCATTGCCATCAAATTGTCGGGATGTTCCGCGCGAATGGCGACGGCGCCACTGGAAATGGCTGATTTAGCTAACGCTACCAGAATCTCCGGGCTGTTGAGCGGTTCGTTTGCCTCTGCCTGACAGGAGACGATCAAACCGCCGCGAATTTTTGATAAAAGAGATTGTTTGTGACTGCTCATTGGCAATTATTTTTTGATCTGTGATAGTTTATTGAATGGTGCAAATTAGCAGTGTATTAGCAACAACATTAACAAATTAAAGTGAGCTGTCCAAGTATTTACTATAGCAGCAGAGCGAAATTATTCTTCGCTGACTTGAACCCGAACAAAAGTTAATCTTTATCTTCCAACTCGATTTTTAATGACAGGAATTCCATCAGGTCTTTGAGTGAAAGAATTCCAGCCAGCTTGTTGTTTTTATCCACCACCATAATTCGACTGTTGCTGGAACGTTTCATTGCTGACAATGCCTTGACAGCGTCAGTATCCACAGCGATGGTGTTGTCTGCGCTGCATTTTTCGACTATATCTCCGACTGTCTGTTTCTTCCACTCCTCGCGGGGAATTTCTTTGAGCCGTTTGCTCTTTACACAACCAAGCAGTTCCGCTTGTTTAACAACGGGAAATGTTTTAAAATGGTACTTGTAGATGAAGTTTTCGACAAGCTCATATAGGCTGAGCGAAGGAGGAACCGTGACTGGATTTTTTTTCATGAAGCGTTCAATAGTTTCACCTTCCAATGCCTTTCTGATGATCAGTTGTTGATAAGACATCTGTGAAGCGCTGCGCATAAACAGACCGATTAAAAACCACCAAACACCACCGATCACGTTTCCGGAAAAAAAGTTTATTGCGCCGAGAATTATTAATATTACTCCAAAAGCTGATCCGATCTGCGACGATATTCTGGTTGCCCAGCGCAGGCTATCTTTCCATGACCACAAAATTGATCGTAGCACCCGACCGCCATCCAGCGGAAAAGCTGGCAGCATGTTGAAACCAGCTAAAATGAGATTGATGATAGCAAGGTAGATCAGCACGCCGTGCACCGGTTCACCCCACATTGTGTGTTTACCGATAAGATGGACGCCGTAAAAAACGCCTCCCAAAACCAGGCTGGAAATAGGTCCGGCGATTGCCATTAACAGCTCGGATTTCGGAGTTTGCGGCTCTTCGTGCATCTCTGCCACGCCGCCGAAAATAAAAAGTGTGATTCCGCGAATCGGGATGCCGTAATTTCTGGCAACCAGCGAGTGGGATAACTCGTGAAACACAATGGAAAAAAACAGACCGATCGCGCCGGCAACGCCCATCCACCAATAGGTGGCAGTGGGCAGATTTTCGAAATAGGTGGGAAACAAGCCTTTTGCCAGCGACCAGGTAATCAGCAGCGCCAAAATCAGCCAACTAATATCAATCTTGACACTAAAACCAAGCAGTTTAAACAGGCGTACACTTTTTCCAAACATGGCGACATCTCCATCGATATTAAACATGGGCGGCGATCTTTTCAATTCACCGCCCATGCTGCAATTAAAATAGTTTAGCAAAGATTGCTATTTAGTTTTTGTACGAAAACTAAAAAGAAATGTCATTGCGATGCCGATTCAGCGGGAGAAGCAATTTCTTAATTCTATGTAAAATGATGATGTTGCTTAGTCGTCCTACTGTGACGGCACTCCTCGGAATGACAGCAAAATGTGAATTTTCAGATAATTTATTTAAATTTTGAGAATGCGTTTTCAAACGCGTTTTTCATCTCGTCCCAGCTTTTTTCCACACCTTGTTTAAGCTCTTCCCAGGCACCTTCTCCGCCTTGCTGAAGCTTTTTGAGGTCATTGTTCGCTTTCTCTTTTTTACTACGCAGCGCTTCAATCTCTTCTGCAAGATTCTCTTTTAGTTCTGATTTTGCCCACTTTGCTTTAGACTCCATCTCGTCCAATTTGGCGTCCCATTCTTTGAGTTGAGCCGATAATTTGTCGATATAGCTTTTTCTGTCTTCCATAGCTATCTCCTTTCCGATAGTTAGGTTGATAATGATATTTAAAAAAATTATTTCCAATAAACAGGCCTACCGTAAAAATCATAGAGTTGCACTTCATATTCGCGATTTATTGGTGTTGAAGGATCGTATTTGGGGCTGTTTTTAATTTGGTCCTTTTTCAGGTCAACAAAGACCGAGGATTCTGCCCATTTGACTTTTTCAATCCAGACCGGGGACAGCAAAACTTTTCGTCCGCCGGGCAGCCAGCGGAACAATCGATTTCTGGAATTGACAACGAGATAGCGAATGATCCAGTTGGTTTCATCTACTATAAAATCTTCAACATAGCCCATGCTGCTATCTTTGGCCTTGATTTTGTAGCCAGTAACTTCGCGGATACTGCGAAGATTGGGGTCGCCCTTTTCCAATTCTTTCTCATTCTCTTGAGCAATTTTTTTTAACACCGGCGGTCCCGGCGCTAATCCAATAGTTCCGCCATGCCAATAAGCTGGCCATTCATAGTATTTTGCCAACTCTTTCTCGTGCCGACGTGATACCGGTTCATCTTGTGAAACAGGGGGGCTGTTTTCGATTTGCTCTTTTGTCAGAACCACGGGCAAAGTTCGTTCAGCCCACTGAGGCTTTTGAATCGAATGCGGTGAAACAAGAACCAACCTACCCGGAAGCCATGATCCGGTATCCACAACAAGGTAGCGCACGGTCCAGTTCAGGTCGTCGAAAAAAAAATCATGTACCTTGCCGAGCTTTCCATCAACGGCCTGGATTTGATAACCTTGAAGTTCACTTATGCTACGTAACATTTTCTTTCCTCCTCAAATGGTTTACAAGGATTTATTTATGTAAACTGTACTTTTGCATTTTTTAGCATAATCTATTGAAAATAAAACAAAAAGTTCTTACCTTAAATGCAGAAATTTAAATACGCGTTTTAATTTTTTGCAAAACCAACTATGA
>DSAU01000009.1 GCA_011046315.1 bacterium | reverse complement strand
TGGTTGCTTTTTTTATCAGTCTATCTCTATGCAGTTCACCGGTGTATTGCCAAATTATACCCCCGCCTGAGACCTTTCTTGGATTTAAGATCGGCGATGACTACCAGTTGGCCGATTACAAACAGGCGATTGCCTATTTTCGCGAGCTGGAAGCGTCATCCGAACGAATCAAACTATTTTCCATTGGTAAAACGTCTTTTGATCAAGACATGAAATATGCGGTAATCTCCTCGGCAGAAAACATCAAGAATCTGGAAAATTACAAAACGTTTGCCCGGCAACTGGCGCTGGCGCAGGGTTTGACTGATGAATCTGCTGCTGATTTGGCTGCAAAGGCAAAAGCAATTGTTTACATCGATGGCGGACTTCATGCCTCGGAATGTGCTCCAGCCCAGCACAACATCCAATTGGCGTACGAACTGGTTGTCACCGAAGATCCCCATTGGTTGAAAGTGTTGGATGATGTGATTCTGGTGCTGGTTTTTGCCAATCCTGACGGAATGAATATTCTGGCTGATTGGTACCGTCAAAATATCGGAACGCCTTACGAGGTTAGCAGTTTGCCGTGGTTGTACCATAAATATGTGGGACACGACAACAACCGCGATTCATACATGCTGACTATGAATGAAACCAAAGCTCTGAATAAAATTACCAATCAAATATGGTATCCACAGATCGTGTACAATCATCACCAGACCGCGCCATTTCCGGCGCGAATTTGGACGCCGCCCAATGCAGAGCCGACTAATCCCAATGTGCATCCGCTGTTGGTGCGCTGGCAAAATTTAATCGGTTCCGCCATGGGCATGGCTTTTGATCAGCAGGGAAAACAAGGTGCAATTTCGCGGATTGTTTTTGACAGTTGGTATCCGGGTTATGTTACACAGGTGTGCGATGCCCATAATGTGATTTCCATCTTGACAGAAACCGCGCTCTATCGCTACGCAACGCCGCATTTTTATACGGTGCATGATTTTCCCGAAGCCTATCAGGATTTTACCATCGCAGCATTTTATCCCAATCCCTGGAAGGGCGGCTGGTGGCGGCTGAGCGATGCGGTGGAATATTGTCTCATCGCTTCAAAATGCGTATTGGAAACCGCTTCCCGCATGAAGCAACCGCTGTTATTAGATCGTTACCGCATGGCGCGTGATGTCATCAAACGTTTTGAAAATGAGCCGCCGTTCGGCTGGATCGTCCCGGAAAAACAATCAGACCCCGGCTCAGCTGAAATTATGCTGAACAATCTCATCGAGCTGGCAGTGGATGTTTACCGGGCGCGTACCGGTTTTAAACAAGACGGACTGGATTATCCTGCCGGGACTTATGTTATCCCGACAAGTCAGCCGTTCGGACTATTTGTTAAAAATATGCTGGAGGAACAGAAATATCCGGACCTTAGAAATTATCCCCACCTTTGGCAAGGATTAATTCAACTTAAAAAATTTGACGGAGCGCCGTTGCGCTCCTACGATATTGCCGGTTGGACTTTGCCACTGCAAATGAACGTCAATGCAATCCAAATAAACTCACCGCTGAAGGTGGAATTGGAAAAGGTGAAAAAAGCTGAGACCAAAGCCGGAAAAATTTTTGGCTCAGCCAGATATGGATATGTTCTGGATCATCATCAAAATAAATCTTTCATTGCCATCAGCCGTATTCAGCGACAGGGTGGAACCGTGTTGTGGACAACGCAACCATTTACACAAAACAAAATTCAATACCCAACCGGAACGATTATTGTGCCGGCAGTTAATTTGCAAAAAGGTTTTATGATAAATTTAGCTGATGAATTGGCAATCAATATTCGTACCGTTGCTAAAAAACCGGCTGTTGTATGTTATGAATTAAAAAAACCACGGATCGGACTTTACAAGTCCTGGGTCGCCAGCATGGATGAAGGCTGGACGCGCTGGTTGTTTGAGCAATTTGAAATTCCGTTTGAAAATATTCATGACGCCGAAATCAAAGCCGGTCAATTGAATCAACGCTTCGATGTGGTCGTTCTGCCCAGTCAATCGAGTAAAATTATTCTCGAAGGTCATCAATTGGGAACCATGCCGCCAGAGTATATCGGCGGAATCGGAACCGGTGGTTTGCAAAATTTGAAGAGTTTTGTGGAAAACGGTGGAACCGTTATTGGTTTTAATTCCTCCTGTGATCTGCTGATCGAAACGTTTGAACTGCCGGCCAGCAATATATTGAAAGATGTAAAAAGTGAGCAATTCGTTTGCAGCGGCTCAATTCTAAAAATTGAGTACGATACCACGCACCCTATCGCTTATGGAATGGAAGAACTTCAACCGGGCGTTTTTAACCGCAGCCCTGCTTTTAAAATTCATCCATCGTTTAATGATAATCAGACCGTGAAAGCTGTCGCTAAATATCCCAAACAAAAATTACTGCTTAGTGGATTTATCCACGGTGAGGAATTATTGCATCAAAAAGTTGCTGTCGCTGATGCGCTGGTGAAAAAGGGGAGAGTCATCTTGTTGGGATTTTCAGTTAAAAATCGGGCACAGGCGCACGGTAGTTTTAAGTTGCTGTTCAATTCAGTTTACTATGCTGCGGCTGAATTGCAAAAACAATAGCGCGGTTGAGTCATTTGTGTGAACAATCAAGCAACTGTTGTCGGCGATTTTTAGCTTGCATTGCTGGTGGGATAACTATTTTTAAAATTTGAAATTTAAATTTTCCGTCCCCAATATTAATCGATCACTATTTTTTTTCGGCGATTTAAAAAAAGGTTTCCCTTGTGGGGATTCCCGCAAACCTTTAAATTAAGATTTGCTTCACGTTACTTATCTGATATTCAGAATAACCATTGTTATGCATAGTGCACTTCGCCTCAGCCTGAAAAAACTGTTACCAGAAATTAAAAACGGGCGCCCAAAATGAGTTGGTCAAATTATTTTTTATCGAAATGAACCCACTTTTACGAACCGGGATGCTTTATTCTCTTAATATGAATCAAGTTTTTCTTTTGCTATTTCTTTAAATTTTTGTTCTAACCTTGCTTTAAATTCTTTGCCTACTTCATCAAAAACCTTTAACAATTCAGGGAATGTATTTTCTCCTCCTATAAAATTCCAATATTCATCTCCTACCAAAAAGTCATTCTGAGAATCCATCATTCCAACCTCGGTAAATTTTGAGTATGGTTCGGGATGATACGGATTATATGGAAAGGCAAGAAAAACATTTATTCTCTTCCGTCTGCGAGCAACCCATTCCAAAAGTTTTGTTTTGCTTTTTTCAAAAACATCGATATTGGGCTTTACTGTTTTTATCTCAAAATAGAATTCTTTGTTATTTCTTTTCATATAAAAATCAGCAATACTACCTGATTTTTGAAACTCTCCATTTTCGGCTGAAGCTCTTAAAACTTCTTCAATCTCTTTTTCTATATTTGCTTCTCGTTCGCCATTTCTTAATTTGGCTACTATATTAGCAATTGCAGATTTCTGCTCTTTTGACATTGCTCCGCCAATGCCATAATTTCTGAAGCATTCTTGAGATTTTTCTGAGGCAATAATTACAGATACATCTTCGTAGATAGACATCCCCAATGTTGTTGCCATAGAATGTATAAAAGAGTAGGCTGCAATCTTTTCATTATCTTGAATCAAACGGGCAAGAAAGGGCATTGATGTAGTTTCTCGTCCATAAGATTTTAGCTTCATCTCAATCTTTTTCGAAAGTAAGCTTTTTATCCTATCTTTTTGATTTTCAGAAAGAGCCATGCTATTTTTCCTTAAAATGAAATATTATCTCAGCATAAGTCGATCTATCCTTTTCAACTCTGCATAGTACTGGTCTTTTATATTGATTTACTATTTTCATCCCAGCCTTATCTGCAATTTTTGGATATAGCCCATATTTATCGTTTGCTACTAAAAAAATATCATAATCGTTTTGTAAATGTTTTTTACAATTTATCAATACCTCAGCAATTCCCTGAATATATGAATTTCTGGCTTCCCTTCCTTGTCCTTTGTATAGTGGCCCAATTTCTAATTCATCTTTTCTTTCAAATCCAAAAAGATCATACGAATAAGCATGTTGCTCATGATAATCAATCGATCCTACATACGGTGGACTGGAAAATATGCCTTTTATTTTTTGACTTTCAACCAATTTATCAAAAGAGCTGTCTGCCTGTGCCGACACCGCAGACAGGCGCCCCGCACAGGCTGGTTTGTTTCTTTTCTTTAATTTTGCAAGAATATCAATAGTTCTGCTATCACCTGTTAGGCACTTTTGGTATGTATCGGTTCGCAATCTATTAAATTCTTTTAATCTGTTTATCGTATCATTTCCGTATCTTTCCCACCAACTAAGTATAGAAAACAAGGGTTTGCATATTTTCCCATGTTTTTTACAGTAATAGGTAGTTGTTACTGGTTCTTTTAGTGTCGCTAAATCAGCGTGTGTTGTTGCTCTACAAGACCGTATAGTCCTGCTTAAAATAACCGCAAGAATCTTTTTTAAATTTACATTTTCTATTTTGCGTATCTCTTCAAAAGCAAAATCAATTTCATCCCTTACAGGTTGCAAGAACCATTTATCAAGAAATGTATTGTTGCTTTTTTGCTTGAGTGGAATTTGGTATTTTATAATCAAATTATTGTAT
>DSAU01000249.1 GCA_011046315.1 bacterium | reverse complement strand
GAGGAGCGAAGCGACGAAGCAATCTCTTAAATATTTGATAAGATTGCTTCGCTCCGCTCGCAATGACATGCTGACTAAAAACTTTTGCAAAAAAAACAAAGACTTTACTTGTAATACTATAAATATTCGAGTAAGGTGACTATTCGAATGGTGACAGTTTGCGCAACCGTTCGACGATCTCTTTCAACACCGCAGCGGTATAATCGATATCTTCTATCGTATTCGATCTTCCCAGACTGAAGCGAATGGAAGATTGTGCGATATTCGGCGGGACTCCCATTGCCCGTAACACATGGGATGGGTCCACACTTCCTGAGGTACAGGCAGAACCGCTGGATGCCGCCACACCTTTCAAATCCAAACTCAACAACAGCGCCTCGCCCTCGATTCCTTCAAACGAAAGATTCAACAGCCCCGGCAGCCGTTGTTCCAGGTGACCGTTCAGTCTGACCCGGGGAATATTATCTTTGATTTGTTTAAAAAGCTTATCGCGTAGCGATTTGATCTGTTTTTCATCCGCATTCATATTTTTTTTACAAATCGCCGCTGCTTTTGCCAATCCCACAATTGCCGGGATATTCTCAGTACCTGGCCGGCGATTTTTTTCATGCGCGCCGCCAAACATGATTGGCTTCAGTTTTACACCGCGCCGAATATACAAAACTCCGACTCCCTTTGGTCCATAAATTTTATGCCCGGACATGGTCATCAAATCCACCGGTAATTGTCTCAAATCAATCGATAATTTACCAAACGTCTGCACAGCATCGGTATGAAATAAAACTTCCCTTTCTCTGGCGATCCTGCTAATTTCCTGGACAGGATTAATAGTGCCGACTTCGTTATTCGCATGCATAACAGAAATTAAAACAGTTTCCTTACGAATCGCCTGAGCCACGCTATCAGGATCTATCATACCGTATTCATCCGGTGGAAGATAAGTGACTTCATACCCCTCTTTTTCGAGCTGCTCACAAGGGTGAAGCACTGCGTGATGTTCAATTTTTGATGTGATAATGTGTTTTCCCTGATTGCCGGGATGACGAATCACCCCCAGAATCGCCAGGTTATCTGCCTCAGTTCCGCTTCCGGTAAAATAAATCTCATTGGCGTGAGCCCGGCATAGATCGGCGACGACCTCTCTGGACTCTTCCAGTACAACTTTCGCCGCCCTGCCGTAAGAATGGATACTCGAAGCATTGCCAAATTTCTCCGTGAAATAGGGCAACATCTCTTGCAACACTTCCTCATCCACCGGCGTAGTGGCGCTATGATCAAAATATATTCGTTTCATCCAAAACACCTCGTTCAACAATCGGTTGTCAGTATGGAATATTAATGCTCAATAGATTTATTGCTGCATCCCTTGCTGATCAAAGCTAGCCTGCGATACTGGAGCTTCAAACTCAATCGACATCAAAAACCAAAACCGTTTCCGTCGCTGACGGAATTCGCAATTTTGTCAACGGCAAAATCGCGATTCGAACTCCGGTAAAATGTCGATAGCCAATTCGGAAAGTCTTTGAAGCTGCGTCATAATCGCGCGAAACAATATCCTCCTCAAACATCGTCACACCGATCTCGAGTTCATTGGCTGCGGCGGATATTATTTTGCCTTCCAGATGAACTTTATGGCTGCCCTGATATTCCAAAGTAATTTTCTTCTGGGAATCGGCAACATCTTTTAAATATTTTTTTTCCATTTCCATCCCCTTGGATTCTACATTCTGATCGCTTTGTGCAAGTTGCTTTTTGATGACCCGTTTCATCTGAGCAAATTCATCAGGATCAAATAAACGGGTTAAAAAAATGATTTTTAAATCCCGGTCTAAAATTATATTTCGCGTCACTCCTCCGCGGGCAAACTTCTCAAAAATTTTGCCATCCTCATCCAGCGCCACCGGATAAGTCATGCTCAGTTGTTCCTGAGCCGTGGCTGCAATGTCAGCGGTTTCTTTATAATTCACCCCGATAACCATTACGCCACTATCTTTCAGCGGTTGCCAGACTTCATTTTCAATATGCGGAATTTCCTTGCGACAAACCACGCACCATGAAGCGAAAAAATTTAGCATCAACACCGGCGCATTGAATTCCGACAATTTTTTGACACGACCATCCAATAACCGGATTTCAAAATCATCGACGCGGTCTCCCACTGCTACAATATAACCACGGTCATCCGGTTCAACCTGCGGTGTACAGCCTGCCAGCGCACTGCTCAACACCAGTGTAATAATCAACAAACGACTGTTCATTTTATCACCCTTTCCGTTTCATCCATTCTAATAAATTAGTAGTAAAAAGTCAAGGAAAAAATTGAAAGTTGAGAAAAGACTGAGCCCTCTATGTCCGCAATTTTTAAAAACGGGTTCCATCTGACACTTTGGTAAAATAGCGTGAACTCCGTCCGCATGAAAATATTGCTTGACAATAATGCTGAATTATTCTATCTTTAGTGATTAAACTTAACTCGCCGACATATTTTCAAAGCCTTCGGTATCGCGATAAAACAGGAGAACCAATATGCAAGCAGTCATTATGGCAGCCGGTAAAAGTACCCGAACTTATCCGCTCACCCTGACGCGTCCCAAACCTCTGCTGCCAGTTGCCAATCAAACCATAATCGAACATATCCTGCTTCAACTCAAAGGTCTGGTCGACGAGGTGATTCTCATTGTCGGCTATAAAAAAGAGATGTTTGAACAACTGCTCGGCGTTGAATTTCAAGGCATTCAAATTCGCTACTGCGAACAAAAAAAACAATTGGGAACCGGGCATGCCGTGCTTCAGACCAAGCCAATGATCAAAGACCGATTTATCGTGCTCAATGGCGATGATATTTATGCACGTCAGGATATTGAAGCGCTGTTGAATTACGAATACGGCGCCCTGGTTCGCTGGGAGGAGGATCCGTCTCAATACGGTGTGTTTCAGGTTGATGATAACAATCGTGTCATCAATTTGGTGGAAAAACCCAAACAATTTATCGGAAATTTAACCAATGTGGGTTGCTATCTTTTCGATCGCTCCATTTTCCCACAGATCGAAAAGACAGAGGTCAGCGAACGCGGTGAAATCGAAATCACTTCATCAATTTTGATGTTTGCCAAACAAAAACCATTTTACACGCAGCGGTTGAGCGGTTTCTGGCTTTCAAATGGATACCCCTGGGAACTGTTATCAACCCAGGAATTTTTTATGAAGCAAATGACTGAAAGCGATATCCTCGGTGTCGTCGAGCAGAATGTCCAATTAAAAGGCGCGGTTAAAATCGGTAAAAACTCGGTCATAAAATCCGGTAGCTACATTGAGGGGCCGGTGTTCATCGGCGAAAACTGCTCTGTCGGTCCCAACTCTTTCCTGCGTGGCTGTTCAGCAATCGGCGACTATTCGGTAATTGGACACAATGTGGAAATTAAAAACTCGATCATAATGAATCACAGCAAGATCTGCCACCTGAGCTATGTCGGGGACTCGGTCATTGGCGAGAACGTCAATCTGGGAGCCGGTTTTATCACTGCTAATTTGCGACACGATCAGCAGCAGGTTCGCTCGATGGTTAAAGGAAAACTGGTGGACACCGGTTTGAAGAAATTCGGAACCGTTATCGCTGACGGTGTCAAAACCGGAATCAACAACTCGATCTATCCGGGAAGAAAAATCTGGCCTGGCAAACAAACCCGGGTCGCTGAAATTATAAAACACGATATCACGGATTGATTCAATCGCATCAGTCCCTGCAAGAGATTTGCACATCTCAACCAAAGTAGCTGAGAAAACAACGATTCGAATACTGACTGTTATTATAAGATAGACTAATTTGTGTCCGTCCGAAAAATACCTTAATTCGCCCTTTACTGTCGTTGCGAGCGACCCCGCTCCTGCGGGAAAGCGAAGCAATCTCTTTATTATCATGAGATTGCTTCTCCCGCTGAAGCGGGATCGCAATGACAGGGTAAGAAGCTATTTTAGGACAGGCACTAATTTGCTTTGCTAAATTTTTAAAAGACATAATCCTCCCGCTTCTCCTGATCGAAATAGCAGCGGGATATTCACAATTAAATTTTAAGGATGGATCAAATGGGAAAAGGTGACCAAAGATCACGACGGGGCAAAATTTTTCGGGGAACTACCGGCAAATCACGTCCCAAAAAGCGTAACAAAAAAAGCAGCAAATAATTTCAGCTTGTTTTTGAACCGTTAAAACTATTTCTCGAATTACCGCTGACCATCAGCAACAAGACGCCGCTAAATGCTGAACTGATACTGGTGGTAGCATTTTATTAATTCCGATTTCACCGCTAAAAAGAAACGAGACACAGAATGAAATTAGACGGAGAATGGAAGGTAAAAGATTTTTCCATCGGAGAGGGCACTTTAAAAAAAGTATATCAGTCTGATTTCAAGCTTGATGATTTCATCCCGATTCAAATACCGGGCACGGTCCGGCAGGCGCTGTTAAAGGCAGGAAAAATTCCGGATCCCTATTTCGGGTACAACAACGAGCAAGCTCTCTGGGTGGAACAGCGTGAATGGTGGTTGGTACGCGAGTTCATCGTATCACCGGAAATTCAGGATAAATTGACAGATTTGATTTTTGAAGGGACCGTGTTTCAAGGCGAGGCCTGGCTCAATG